>NZ_JBAKHP010000010.1:0-213582 GCF_036902745.1 Micromonospora sp. CPCC 205554
GGGGTGCCTCTGCGCGGCGCCGCAAGCATGTCCAACGACCCACCACCCGCCACCATTCCCGGGGCGGTACACGCCACCGGAGGAGGCAGACGCGGGGGTTCACGTCGTCGGAACCGTGTCCAACGACCAGCCCGCCGGGATCATTCCCCGCGACTCACGTCACCAGAACCACACCCAACGACCAACCGCCCGGGGGTCATTCCCAGGGCTTTGCGGGTGCCGCCCCGCTCGGGGGGCGAGCCGGTGCTCGTCGTTCACCCGGATACAACGCCACCCACCCGCCAGCCATTCCACCGTCGGAGTGCCGCCGACCACCCCCGAACCCGACACCCACCCCACCCACACCCCCCGGGCCCAGCCGAGGCAACACGCCCTACACCCCCCGGTGATCAAGGAGTTTGCGTCGACATCCGGCCCGGCCGAGGACACAAACCCCTTGATCACCGCCGAACAAGCCCTCGGGCAACCACCAAGGCGTCGATCATGAGGTTAGCGGCGACAAAACGGACACCAACCGCGGCTAAGTTCATGATCGACCCACACAGGGCCAGGGCTGGCGCGGAGCGGAGCGGAGCGGGAACGGGAGCAGAAGCGGGAGGGGTCGCCGGGTCGCCCGCGCGATCTTGCAGTTCGCGCCCTCCGCGTGCCCTGTTTGCGCGGTTTGCGGGGTACTGAAGTGCAAGATCACGGGGTGCTGCGGGGACGCTTTGGCGATCTTGGAGTTGTGGTGGCTCGCGAAGGGGGCGAACCGGGCAGCCTGGGCGTCACACGTCCGAGATCGACGGAAGCTGAGGCGCGCGGGGGTCAGGCGGCGGGCCAGTCCTGGGAGGCCAGACGCGGCGAGACCGCCCCGGGTGGGGCGGCCTCGAGCCAGGACAGGAATCCGGTAACGGTGGATCGCGCCATGGCGATCTCGATCGGCGCGTGGTGACTGGTACAGCGCAGGATCACCCACTCGGCGGGCATCGACATGCGCTCCTGCCCCTCGGGCAGCCGGCGGCGCTCGACCGCCAGCCCCTTACGCGACAGCACCCGCTTGGGGCGCAGCGCGAAGCTGAACATGCGATACCAACGGAGCTCGTCGCCCACGAAGCGACCGAACCCGGGTGACCAGCCACGACCGTCGAGGATCGTGTTGACCCGGACGCTCAGCCGGATGATGCCACCGCTACGCGTGAACAGGGCCCGCCGGATGAAGAGGATCAGAAGCGCGACGACGACGATCGCGACGCCGATTCCGATCCCTTCGACGATCTCCATCGGCGGGTCGGCTCAGCGGGCCGGGGTGGCGGGGGTTGCGCTCTCGGCGAGGACCGTGACGCCCTCACCGGTCACCGACAGGAAGCCGCCGGCCACGTCGTACGCGACCTGCTGGCCACCGGCCTGCTTGATGCGTACCTGGCTGGGTTCGGCGAGCTGGCCGAGCAGAGGTGCGTGCCCCGGCAACACACCGAGCTCACCCTCGGTCGTCCGGGCGACGACCATCTCGGCCTCGCCGGTCCAGACCTTCTCCTCGACGGCTACGAGCTCGACGTGAAGCTGCTGTGCCACGCTGTCTCCTTGCTGCGGCGGCGGATTGCCGAAAGTCTAGTCGCGCCCCCGCAGCCCACCCAACGCGGGTGGTGAGAGCCGGACCACCACGGCCCCGCATCCGCTCAGGCTACTTGGTCTTCTGGACGAAGTCGGGGTGCTCCAGCAGGAAAGCGTCGAGCTGCTCGGTACGCAGGGCGGTGAAGAAGTCCTCCGCCGGTTCGAGCAGTTGCTCACCCCGGTAGTTGCTGCCGGTGCCGATCCCCCCACCCGGCAGCTTGATCGTCTCGATCGCGTCCGGGCGGATGTCCTTCAGGGCCAGCCCGAAGTCCACCACGCTGTTGCCGCGCCCGTTGAACACCAGCGACTTCCCGGCCGCACGCAGCACCCGGTCCAGCTTGACCGGGTTGGTCACCACGTCGGCGCTGAACGCCTGGCTCGCCATCGCCTTGACGAACTGCTGCTGGTGCCGCTGCCGGCCGTAGTCGCCGTCCGGCACGCCGTTCTTCGGGTAGCGCTGTCGGACGTAGTCCAGCGCCTGCCAGCCCTCCAGGTGGGCGTTGCCCTTCTCGTACACGGCCTGCGGGCCGAGGTAGCCACCGCCGCCGGGCCGGAGCTGGCGCGGCGTGCCGTCCGGCTGGAGGTGCTCGGAGCGCACCTCCCGCTCGATGTACATGTCGACACCGCCCATGGCGTCGACGATCTTCTTGAACCCGCTGAAGTTGATGATCGCGCCGGCGTCGAAGCGCTTGATGCCGGTGACGTCCTGCACGGTCTTGGCGAGCAGCTCGAAGCCCTGCGCGGTGCTGGGGTTCTGTCCGGGCACGTTGCTGCCGTGCGACATGGCCGCGTTGAGCCGGTCGTTGGCGCCCGCGTAGTCGGCCTTGGGGAACGCCGGGATGTCCACCCGCAGGTCGCGCGGGAGCGAGAAGAGATAGCCGCGGTCCATGGTGGCGGGCACGTGCAGGACCATGATCGAGTCGGCCAGCGGGCGGGCGGTCGACGTGCGGGGGTCCACGCCGACGAGCAGGATGTTGAGCGGGCCCTTGATGTCGCTCTTCTTCTCGTTGGCGCCGGCGGCCTGGTCACCGAAGAGGTCGGCCTTGCCCACCGACCCCTCGTAGCGGGCGACCAGGGCGCGGGAGCCGATCAGCACGGAGCCGCTGAGCACTACCATGACGATGCCCAGGATCGTGCAGACGCGGGCCCACCGGGGCACACCGCGCCACATGGACCGCTTCCCGCGATCCGCGCCGCCCTTACCACCCACGAGCATCTCCAATCGTCGCGCCCACGGGTAGGAAGACGGGCGCGGGGGTCCGTTTGGTTGCAGAGATCAACGGCCGGGATGTGAAGTCGTGTCAGGAACGGTACCGCGCGATCCGGCGAACTGCTTGCCGGAGAACCGGGCATCTGGTAGTGCAGTGGCCGGAAAAGGCGAGGGCCGCCCCGGCTTTCGCCGGGACGGCCCTCGTGGGTGTGAGCGGGCTCTCAGCCCTCCTCGCCCATCAGCTCCTTGGCCTTGGCCCGGAGGTCGTCCAGGCCGCCGCACATGAAGAACGCCTGCTCCGGGAAGTGGTCGAACTCCCCCTCGCTGATCCGGCGGAAGGCGTCGATGGTCTCGGCGATCGGGACCGTCGAGCCGGGCACGCCGGTGAACTGCTCCGCCGCGTACGTGTTCTGCGAGAGGAACCGCTCGATCCGGCGGGCGCGGCCGACGGTGAGCTTGTCCTCCTCGGAGAGCTCCTCGATACCGAGGATGGCGATGATGTCCTGCAGGTCCTTGTAGCGCTGCAGGATCCGCTTCACCTCGGTGGCGACGGCGAAGTGCTCCTCGCCGACGAACTCCGGGGCGAGGATCCGGGACGAGGACGCCAGCGGGTCCACGGCCGGGTAGATGCCCTTGTCGGAGATCGACCGCTCCAGGTTCGTGGTCGCGTCGAGGTGGGCGAACGTGGTGGCCGGCGCCGGGTCGGTGTAGTCGTCGGCGGGCACGTAGATCGCCTGCATCGAGGTGATGGCCTGGCCCCGGACGGAGGTGATCCGCTCCTGGAGCTCGCCCATCTCGTCGGCCAGGGTCGGCTGGTAACCCACGGCGCTCGGCATGCGGCCGAGCAGCGTGGAGACCTCGGAACCGGCCTGGGTGAAGCGGAAGATGTTGTCGATGAAGAGCAGCACCTCCTGCTTCTTCACGTCACGGAAGTACTCCGCCATGGTCAGCGCGGACAGCGCGACCCGCAGGCGGGTGCCCGGCGGCTCGTCCATCTGGCCGTAGACCAGCGCGGTCTTGTCGATGACGCCCGACTCGGTCATCTCGGCGATGAGGTCGTTGCCCTCGCGGGTGCGCTCACCCACGCCGGCGAAGACCGAGGTACCACCGAAGTTCCGGGCCACACGGGTGATCATCTCCTGGATGAGCACCGTCTTGCCCACGCCGGCACCGCCGAACAGGCCGATCTTGCCGCCCTTGACGTACGGGGCGAGCAGGTCGATGACCTTGATGCCGGTCTCCAGCATCTCGGTCTTCGGCTCCAGGTCGGCGAAGGCCGGGGCCTTGCGGTGGATGCCCCACCGGTCGTCGGCCTGGATGGTCTCACCCTCGGTGAGGTTGAGGCACTCGCCGATCGCGTTGAACACGTGGCCCTTGACCGCGTCGCCCACCGGCACGCTGATCGGCGCACCGGTGTCGCGCACCTCGGTGCCGCGGACCAGGCCGTCGGTCGGCTGCATCGAGATGGCGCGGACCAGGTTGTCACCCAGGTGCTGGGCGACCTCCAGGGTCAGCGTCTTCTCGCCGCCGGAGAGCGTCACGTTGACGTGCAGGGCGTTGAACAGCTCCGGCATGGCGTCGCGCGGGAACTCGGCGTCGACGACCGGGCCGATGACCCGGACCACGCGACCCGTGGCCGTCTTGGTCTCAACTGCGGATACAGTCATCACACTTCACTTCCCGACGCGGCCAGCGCGTTCGCGCCGCCGACGATCTCACTGATCTCCTGGGTGATGCCGGCCTGACGGGCCGAGTTCATCTCACGCGTGTACTTCTCGATCATCTCTTCGGCGTTGTCGGTGGCGCTCTTCATCGCCCGCCGGCGGGCGGCCGACTCACTGGCCGCCGACTCCAGCAACGCCGCGAAGATCCGCGTGTTGATGTACTTCGGCAGCAGGGCGTCGAGCAGCGACTCCGGCTCCGGCTCGAACTCGTACGCCGGCAGCAGGCCCTCGGACCGGGGCCGGTCCTCGACCTGCATCGGACCGACGATCCGGGTCACCGGGTTCTGCGTCATCAGGGACTTGAACTCGGTGTAGACGATGTGCAGCTCGTCCACGCCGAGGATCCCGTCGGCGCCGGCGTCGTTGTCCGTGTCGTCCGCGCCCGCGGTGAACGCCTTGATCAGCGTCTCACCGACCTCGCGGGCGTCCTCGAACGTCGGCTGCTCGGAGAAGCCCGTCCAGCTGGCGGCGATCTGCCGGTTGCGGAACCGGTAGAACGCCACGCCCTTGCGGCCGATGACGTAGAGCACGGGCTCCTTGCCGTCGGCGCGCAGGCGGGCGATCAGCGACTCGGCGGTCCGGATCGCGTTCGAGCTGTAACCACCGGCCAGGCCCCGGTCGGCGGTGACCAGCAGGACGCCCGCCCGCCGCACCCGCTCGCGCGGGGTGAGCAGCGGGTGGTCGATCCGCGCGTTCGAGGCCAGCGCCGTCAGCACGCCGGTGATCGCCTCGGCGTACGGCAGCGAGGCCGCCACCTTGGCCTGGGCCTTGGCGATGCGGCTCGTCGCGACGAGCTCCATCGCCTTGGTGATCTTCTTCATCCCCTTGGCGGAACGGATCCGCTGCCGGAGAACGCGTACCTGGGCGGCCATCGGATCAGCTCTCGGCCGGGCGGTCGGTGCTGCCGTCGCGGAAGCGGGTCACCGTCTCGCGGGTCTCCTCGCCCTCCAGCGGCTTGGCCGGCGCGTCGTTGACCCGGACCTCGTCCTCCTTGCCCAGGAAGACCTGCTTGAACTCGGCGATCGCGGAGTCGAGCGAGGAGATGATCTCGTCGTCCCACTTGTTGTCCGCGATCCCGGCCAGGACGCCCTCGTGCTTGTGGCGGAGGTACTGGAGGAACTCGGACTCGAAGCGGCGGACCTCGCCGACCGGGACGTCGTCGAGCTTGCCCTCGGTGCCGGCCCAGACGGAGACGACCTGCTCCTGCACCGGGTACGGCGAGTAGTTCGGCTGCTTGAGCAGCTCGACCAGGCGGGAACCGCGGTCCAGCTGGGCCCGGGAGGCCCGGTCCAGGTCGGAGGCGAAGGCGGCGAACGCCTCCAGCTCGCGGAACTGGGCCAGGTTCAGCCGCAGCGAGCCGGCGACCTTCTTCATCGGCTTCACCTGCGCGGCGCCACCGACCCGGGAGACCGAGGTGCCGACGTTGATGGCCGGCCGGACGCCCTGGTTGAACAGGTCGGTCTCCAGGAAGATCTGGCCGTCGGTGATGGAGATGACGTTGGTCGGGATGAACGCCGAGATGTCGTTCGCCTTGGTCTCGATGATCGGCAGACCGGTCATCGAGCCGCCGCCCAGCTCGTCGGAGAGCTTGGCGCAGCGCTCCAGCAGACGCGAGTGCAGGTAGAAGACGTCACCCGGGTAGGCCTCGCGGCCCGGCGGGCGGCGCAGCAGCAGCGACACGGCGCGGTACGCCTCGGCCTGCTTGCTCAGGTCGTCGAAGACGATCAGGACGTGCTTGCCGCCGTACATCCAGTGCTGTCCGATGGACGAGCCGGTGTAGGGGGCGAGGTACTTGAAGCCGGCCGGGTCGGAGGCCGGGGAGGCGACGATGGTGGTGTACTCCATCGCGCCCGCCTCCTCCAGCGTCCCCTTGATGGAGGCGATGGTGGAGGCCTTCTGGCCGATCGCGACGTAGATGCAGCGAACCTGCTTCTTCGGGTCGCCGGAGCGCCAGTTCTCGCGCTGGTTGAGGATGGTGTCCAGGGCGACGGTGGTCTTGCCGGTCTTGCGGTCACCGATGATCAGCTGGCGCTGGCCGCGGCCGATCGGGGTCATCGCGTCGACGGCCTTGATGCCCGTCTGGAGCGGCTCGTCGACCGACTTGCGGGACATCACGTTCGGGGCCTGGAGCTCCAGCTCGCGGAAGCCCTCGTTGGCGATGTCGCCGAGGCCGTCGATCGGCTCGCCGAGCGCGTTCACCACGCGGCCGAGGAACGCGTCGCCGACCGGCACGGAGAGCACCCGGCCGGTGCGCTTGACGCGCTGCCCCTCTTCGATCCCGCCGAAGTCACCGAGGACGACGACACCGATCTCCCGGACGTCGAGGTTCAGCGCCACGCCGAGCGTGCCGTCCTCGAACTCCAGGAGCTCGTTGGTCATGGTCGAGGGGAGACCCTCGACGTGGGCGATGCCGTCACCGGCGTCGGCGACGGTGCCGACCTCCTCGCGGGAGACGTCGGCCGTGTAGGAGGAGACGTAGCGCTCCAGGGCGCCGCGGATCTCCTCCGTCGAGATGGTCAGCTCGGCCATCCTCTGCTTCCTTAAGTATCAGGGGCCCGGGATACCTAGTACCGACCGGTCCGATGGCGTCGAATCAGGGCTGCTAAGACGCTGGTCAGCGCTTCGCGAGCGCGTTGCGGGTCTCGTTGAGGCGGCGCAGGACGGTCCCGTCGTACAGGTCGGATCCGACCCGTACGCGCACTCCGCCGAGCACGTCGGGGTCGACCGTCTGCTTGACGGACACCTCCCGACCGTACATCTGGGAGAGGCGGGCGCCGAGGCGTCGCTCCTCCTCGTCGTTCAGCGGAGCCGCCACGGTCACGTACGCGACCTGACGGTCCCGCCGGTCGGCGGCCAGCTCGACCAGCCGGGTGAGCGCACCGGTGAAGGAGCGTCCCCCGAAGCCGGCGAGCGCGGCCTCGACGAGGCGGACGGTGACCGGGCGGGCCTTGCCGGCGAGCAGCTGCCGGGCCAGTTCGGCCCGCCGCTCGACAGTGGCCATCGGGTCGGAGAGCGCGTTGGACAACTCGCCGGAGCCGGAGACGACCTGCCCGAAGCGGAACAGCTCGTCCTCGACCTCGCCCAGCTCGCCGGTCGAGTCGGCGCTCGCCAGGAGCGCCTCCACGCCGAGCCGCTCGACGCCGTCGAGCAGCTCCGACGGGGCCGACCAGCGACCGGAGACCATCGTCGTCAGCAGGTCGAGCGCGTCCGCGCCGACCTTGCCGCCCAGGATCCCGGTGAGCAGAGCGGCGCGGTCCTCGCCCGAGCGCGCCGGGTCGGACAGCGCCCGGCGCAGCCGCGGCTCACGCCGCAGCAGGGCGGCGACGGAGAGGATGTCGTCGGCGGTGGAGGCCACCGCCGACGGCTCCGCGCCGCGGGCGTACGCGTCGAGGCGCTCGGCCCCGGCGGAGTACGACTCCCGGCTGGCGGCCTGCATCAGCGGGCCCCCGTGCTCTCGAGACCGCTCAGGAACCGGTCGACGGTGCCCTTGCGACGCGCCTCGTCGGCCAGCGACTCACCGACGATCTTGCTGGCCAGGTCCACCGCGATGGTGCCGACCTCGGTGCGCAGCTCGCGCACGATGGTGGCCCGCTCCGCGGCGAGCTGCTCCTTGCCGGCGGCGATGATCCGGTCGGACTCCTCGCGCGCCTTGGCGAGGATGTCCTGGCGGATGCCCTCGGCGTCGGCCCGGGCGTCGTCACGGATCTTGGCGGCGTCGGTACGCGCCTCCGCGAGCTGGGCCCGGTACTGCTCGAGCAGCTGGTTCGCCTCGGCCTGCGCGGCCTCGGCTCGCTTGATGCCGCCCTCGATCGCGTCCACCCGGGCCTGGAACGTCTGCTCCATGCGCGGGAAGACGAACTTCATCAGCACGAAGCAGAGGACACCGAAGGCGACCAGCCCGACCACGATCTCCTGCCAGACAGGAATGATCGGGTTGTGGGTCGTCTCACCACCCTCAGCGGCGAGGAAGTACATGGGAAAACCTCCCGGTCAAAGGGGCTGGTTCAGCCGGCCCAGATGAAGCCGAAGGCGATGCCCAGCAGCGCCAGCGCCTCGATGACGGCGAAGCCGATCCAGACGTACGGAAGGGTCATCCGGGACGACTCCGGCTGGCGGGCGGTCGACTGGATGTAGGCCGAGAAGACCAGGCCCACGCCGATGCCCGGGCCGATGGCCGCGAGACCGTAGCCGATGGCGGCGGTGCTGCCCTCTACCGCGGCGTAGATGTCCATTGGTTGGTTCCTCCTGGTTATCACGCGTGACGGTCACGCGGGACGACAACGGTTGGTGCGAAAGATCGGATCAGTGCTCGTCGGCGAGGGCGCCCTGCACGTAGCTGGCGGTCAGCACCGTGAAGACGTACGCCTGCAGACAGATCACCAGGAACTCGAGGAAGGTCAGCGCGATCGTCATCACCCAGGACAGCACCGAGACCGGTGCCAGCCAGACGTTGGCGCTGAGCATGGCGAACCCGCCGAGCGTGAAGACCAGCAGGAGCATGTGGCCGGCGAACATGTTCGCGAAGAGACGGACGGCCAGCGAGAACGGCCGCACCAGGAACGTCGAGAAGAACTCGATCGGGATCAGCAGCGGCAGGATGTACCAGGGCGCCGGCGGGACCAGAGAGTTCTTGAAGTACTTCACGAAGCCGTGGTGCCGGATGCCGACCCAGTTGAACATCACGTAGCTGATCACGGCGAGGATGGCCGGGAAGGCGATGTGCGAGTTCGGCGAGATCTGGAAGAACGGCACGATCGCGAAGAAGTTCGTCAGCAGGATGAAGCAGAAGAGCGTGGTGAAGTACGGCGCGAACCGCACTCCCGCGTGCCCGATCATGTCCACCGCGATGTTGTTGCGCACGAAGCCGTAGATCGACTCGGCGAACCACTGCTTCTTGGTGGGAACGAGCTGCGGCTTCCGGTACGTGGCCAGGAAGAAGATGATCAGCACGCCGACGGCGATCCACACCATCGCCGTGATCTTGGTGAACCAGTACGAGTTCTCCGCACCCCAGGGCAGGATGCTGGGCAGGTAGAAGTCCCCCACACTGGGTGGGAATTCCGCCTGGCCCTGAGCCAGGACGTTCGCCTGTCCGAACACCGCGTCCCTTCCTAAGTAGGCGTGCCCAGTCGGCGGACGACCAGGATGATCCCCCCGGCCATGCCGAGCACGACCCCGATACCGGTGGCGACGCCGCCGGTATCGAGCCAACGGTCGACCAGCCAGCCGATGAAACCCCAGACGAGCATGCCCCCGATGAGGTATGAGAGCGCGGTCCAACCCTGACCGGCACCGGACGGAACGTCGCCCGGGCCGCCAGTGTCGGGGGGTTTCTGGTCACCGGCCATGACGGGGCGAACGATATCAGTCGAGCAGAAGAGGCTGTGCCTCACCCCCCGCACAACCTGGTTGTGTGGGACACGGGCGGGCGAAGTCGTCTGGAGGCACGGTACTCCTCCCCCGCCACTGAGAGAATGACCGATCGCGGACAGAACCACGCGTCGCCCGAAGGGTGGGACGGCTCAGTGCGGCAGCCGTCGGGCGTGGACCGTGGTCAGCCACCAGACGTGCACGCCGGTCCACACGACGACTCCCGCGGCGATGCCGAGACAGAACGGAATCAGTCCCGGCCAGCCGGTCGAGGCGACCAGCACCATCACCCCGCCGAGCGCGGTGATCTTGGCGACGTAGAGGCCCAGCCCGAACGGCAGCACGAGCTGCGGGTCCTTGGAGTCCGCCCAGGCCAGGACCACAGTGGTCAGCGTGTAGCTCGCCGCTGTGACGGCCACCCCGGCCGCCGCGCCGAGCGCGCCGTCCGCGCCGCGCCACACCCCGCCGGCCACCGCCGCGACAGCGGCGAGCACCGCCACCGCGGCCAGCAGCACGGGCAGATGACGCAGTCGCCAGCCGTGGTCCGCGGTCTCCTCCGCCGCGCGCGTCCCGGGCTCAGCCACGGGGGTACGCCGGGAACTCGGTGACCAGCGCGGTCACGTCGGCGGCGATCCGGGTCAGCTCGTCGCCACCCCCGGGGGACTCCGGATCGGTCCGCACCGCACGCCCGATCAGCGTGGCGATCCGGCGCATCTCCCCCTCCCGCATGCCCTGGGTGGTGACGCTCGGCGAGCCCACCCGGATGCCGGAGGCCACCGCCGGCGGCTGCGGGTCGTACGGGACGGCGTTCTTGTTGAGCGTGATGCCGGCGGCGTCGCAGCGGGCCTCGGCCTGGGCGCCGGTCACGCCGGTCTCGCGCAGGTCGAGCAGGGCCAGGTGGGTGTCGGTGCCGCCGGAGACCGGCGGCAGCCCGTCCGCGGCCAGTCCGTCGGCGAGCGCGCGGGCGTTGGCGACCACCTGCGCGGCGTACGTGCGGAACTCCGGCTGCGCGGCCTCGCGCAGCGCGACCGCCTTGGCCGCGACGGCGTGCATCAGCGGGCCGCCCTGGGTGAACGGGAAGACCGCCTTGTCGATCCGGGCCGCCAGCGGCTCCCGGCAGAGGATCATGCCGCCGCGCGGGCCGCGCAGCACCTTGTGGGTGGTCGCGGTGACCACGTCGGCGTACGGCACCGGGGACGGGATGGCACCGCCGGCGACCAGGCCGATGAAGTGGGCGGCGTCCACCATCAGGTACGCGTCGACCTCGTCGGCGATCTCCCGGAAGCGGGCGAAGTCGATCAGGCGTGGGTACGCGGTCGCGCCGCAGATGATCATCTTCGGCCGGTGCGCGCGGGCCAGGTCGCGTACCTCGTCGTAGTCGATCGTCCCGGTGTCCCGCCGGACGGTGTAGCCGACCGGGTGGAACCACTTGCCGGAGAAGTTCACCCGGCTGCCGTGGGTCAGGTGCCCGCCGTGCGGCAGATCCATGGCCAGCACCGTGTCACCCGGCTGCACCAGCGCGGCGTACGCGGCCAGGTTGGCGCTCGCCCCGGAGTGCGGCTGGACGTTCGCGTGCTCGGCGCCGAACAGCTCCTTCGCCCGGGAGACGGCCAGTTCCTCGGCCCGGTCCACCTCGGCGCAGCCGCCGTAGTAGCGCCGTCCCGGGTAGCCCTCGGCGTACTTGTTGGTGAGCGTGGAACCGAGCGCGGCCAGCACGGCCGGCGAGGTGAGGTTCTCGCTGGCGATCAGTTGCAGGCCGCCGCGCAACCGGTCCAGCTCGCCCAGCACCACCTCGGCGATCTCCGGGTCGACGGCACTGAGCTGCTGGAAGTCCGGTCCCCAGAAGGTGTCCCTCGCGTTCTCCACAGCGAAGGAGTCTACGGAGCCGCACACTGGATGCCGTGAGATGCCTCGTCACCGGCGCTACCGGCTACATCGGCGGACGCCTCGCGCCCCGGCTGCTGGCCGAAGGGCACACCGTACGCTGCCTGGCCCGCACCGCCGGGCGCCTGCGGGACGTGCCGTGGGCGGCCGAGGCGGAGGTCGTCGAGGGCGACCTGCGGCGGCCGGAGACGCTGCCGACCGTGTTCGCGGGCATCGAGGTCGCGTACTACCTGGTCCACTCGCTGGGCCAGCATGGTTTCGAGGCGGCCGACCGGGAGGCGGCGACGAACTTCGCCGAGGCGGCGCGCGCCGCAGGCGTACGCCGGATCGTGTACCTCGGTGGGCCGGAGCCGCCGGAGCGCGACGGCCTGCCCTCGGCGCACCTGCGCTCCCGGGCGGAGGTCGCGCGGATCCTGCTGGACAGCGGCGTGCCCACAGCGGTGCTGCGCGCCGCCGTGATCATCGGATCCGGTTCGGCCTCGTTCGAGATGCTCCGCTACCTGACCGAGCGGCTCCCGGCGATGGTCACCCCGCGCTGGGTGCGCAACCGGATCCAGCCGATCGCGGTCCGGGACGTGCTGCGCTACCTGGCCGGGTGCGCGCACCTTCCGGCCGACGTCAACCGGGCCTTCGACATCGGCGGCCCGGACGTGCTGACCTTCAGCGACATGATGCAGCGCTACGCCCGGGTGGCCGGGCTGCGGCCCCGGGTCATCCTGCCGGTACGCCCGCTCACCCCGTCGCTCTCCTCGCACTGGGTCGGCCTGATCACCCCGGTGCCGAACGCGATCGCCCGGCCGCTGGTGGAGAGCCTGGTGCACGAGGCGGTGGCGCACGAGCACGACATCGCCCGGTACGTGCCGGACCCGCCGGACGGGCTGACCGGCTTCGACCAGGCGGTCGCGCTGGCGCTGACCAAGGTGCGCGACGCGCAGGTGGAGACGCGCTGGTCGAACGCGAGCGGGCCGGACGCGCCCGCCGAGCCGCTGCCGTCGGACCCGCGCTGGTCCGGCGGCACCGCGTACACCGATCTGCGGGAACGGACGGTGGACGCGCCACCGGCGGCGCTGTGGCGGGTCATCGAGGGCGTCGGCGGCGAGAACGGCTGGTACTCGTTCCCGCTCGCCTGGTCGGTGCGCGGCTGGATGGACCGCCTGATCGGCGGCGTCGGGCTACGGCGGGGCCGGCGCGACCCGCACCGGCTCCAGGTCGGCGAGGCGCTGGACTTCTGGCGGGTCGAGGAGATCGTCCCGGGTGAGCTGCTGCGGCTGCGGGCCGAGATGCGGCTGCCCGGCCGGGCCTGGCTGGAGATGCGCGCCGAGCCGGACGGGGACGGCCGCAGCAGATACGTCCAGCGCGCCGTGTTCCTCCCGCGCGGCCTGCCCGGCCACCTCTACTGGGCCTCGGTGGCCCCGTTCCACGCGGTCGTCTTCGGCGGCATGGCCCGCAACATAGCCCGAGGCGCCGAACACCCGAACTGACCCGCCCCGCCCCCCGGGCCCCGCGCGCGCCCCGCGCCGGCGATCTTGCACTTGTGGCCCTTGACGTGCCCCGTTGTGCACGTTCTGTCCGGGCAGCAACCGCAAGATCGGCACGGTGGGGCGGGGCGGGGTGAGGCGGGGTCAGTTGCCGGTTCGGGGGCTGGTGTGCTGGAAGGCTACGGCCTGGCCGGGCGGGACGAAGTCGCGTACCGGCTCGTCGCGCAGCGACCACGCGAGGATGCGGCCCACGGCCTCGATCTGGCGCTTCTGCACGCCGCCGCCGACCGCGTCCCGGGGGTCGTCCGGGTTCGCGGCGATCGTCGCCACCGCGAGCTGCGGCGTGAACGCGACGACCGTCTCGGTGGCGTTCCGCTCCGAGCTGCCGGTCTTGCCCGCAACCGGCCGGCGCAGGCCCGGGGCCAGTTCCTCGGCGGTGCCGCCGTCGCAGCGGCGGTACATCGACTGGTCGCCGACCGGGCAGCGGCTGGCGTCGGCCGCCGCGCGGGCGACCTCGGTGTCGAGCACCTGCCGGCAGTCGGTGTTCCCGGCGGCCACCGTCCGGCCGCCCGGATCGGTGATCGAGGTGACCGGCGTGGGCCGGCACCAGGTGCCCTCGGCGGCCACCGCGGCGTACGCGCCGGCCAGGTCCAGCGGCGTGGTGGCGGAGACGCCGAGCGTGAACGGTCCCCAGCTCTTGGCGCCCTCGCGGGCCATCTCGGCGTCGGCCGGGGCGCGGAACACGATGCCCAGCCGCTGGGCCATCTCGACCACCCGGTCCGCGCCGACGCGCTCGGTCAGCCACGCGAAGTACGTGTTCACCGACCGGCCGAACGCGTCCCACATGTCCCGGTCGCCGTCCATCCAGTAGGTGTTGGCGTTCTCCGGACACCACCGGCCGCCGCAGCTCGCCGGGCCGGCGCCGACCGGGTACTGCGTCACGTAGACGCGCGGCGCGTCGAACTCGGTGTCCAGCGGCAGCCCGGACTCCAGCGCGGCCAGCAGCGCGAACAGCTTGAACGTGGAGCCCGCCTGGTAGCCGGTGATGCCGCCACCGCCGGCCACCAGCTGGTTGACCGTGTTCGGGTAGTTCTGCTGCCCGTCCGGGTTGGCGGTCGTGCCGTAGGTGCGGTTCACCGCCATGGCCAGCACCCGGCCGGTGCCCGGCTGCACCACGGCGGTCGGCGCCGCCCGCGCGATCGTCTCCGGGTAGATCTCCCGCACCTGCTCGCTCGCCTTGGCCTGCACGTCCGGGTCGAGCGACGACACGATCTTCCAGCCGCCGCGGCGCAGCGTCCGCTGCCGCTCGTCCACGTTCTCGCCGAACGCCGGCTGGGCGTTCCACCACTGGGTGAACCAGTCGCAGAAGAAGCCCCAGTCGTTGTGGTCGGCGGGCACCGCCGCGCAGTCGTTCGGCGTGGTGTTCGGCTTGAGGGCCAGCTCCGTGGCCTTCGCCGCCTCGGCGTCGGCCGCGCTGACCCGTCCGGTCTCCACCATCCGGTCCAGCACGTATGCCCGGCGTTGCCGGGCCGCGTCCGCGTCGCCGTTGATCGGGTCGTCGGCCGGGGACCGGACCAGCTCGGCGAGCAGCGCGGCCTGGGCCAGCGTGAGCCGGTCCGGCGTGGTGGAGAAGTAGCGCTTGCTGGCGGCGGCGATGCCGTACGCCCCGGCGCCGAAGTACGCGATGTTCAGGTAGCGCCCGAGGATCTCGTCCTTGCCGATCTGCCGTTCCAGCGTCAGCGCGTACCGCATCTCGCGGATCTTGCGCCCGACGGTGATCTCGGTGGCGGCGGCGCGCTGCTCCTCGGTCAGCCGGGGGTCACCGGCCAGCGCGTTGCGCACGTACTGCATGGTCAGCGTGGAGGCGCCCTGTCGGGTGCCCTCGCGGCGGTTGGCGGTGAACGCCCGCGCCACGCCGCGCACGTCGACGCCGTGGTGCTCGTAGAAGCGCACGTCCTCGGCGGCCACGATGGCGTCGCGCATCACCGGCGCCACCTCGCCGACCGGCACGTCCACCCGGTCCTCGACGTAGAACGAGGTGATCAGCGTCCGTCCGTCGTTGGCGTACAGGTTGGAGCGCTGCGCCGGCTGCGGCGTCTTGAGCGCCTCCGGCAGCACGGTGTACGGCATCAGGTTCTTCACGCCCAGCCCGAGGACCAGCGCGGCCGGCAACGCGGCCGCCGCCAGGGCCAGTCCGGCGAGCACGCCGGCGAGCACAACGGTGAACAGCTTGTCGAGATAGGCCCGGTTCATCAGCTCTCCCCGCAGGAGCCGGCCGTACGGACCCGTTCAGAATGACCGGAATGGCCGCTTTCGCCGCCATCTTCGGCGAAATGCGCAGGAAGTTCGCGAGGAAGGATGAACCGCGATCAGGGGAGCAGGACGGCAGCCAGCGGCTGCACCGTCTCCTCGATCTCGTCCGCGACCCGGCTGAAGCACTGGTCGCCCCGGCCCCACGGGTCGTCCAGATCGTCGGTGGGCAGCGCGGAGGCGTTCTGCCGGGCCTCGTCGGCGGCCGCGACGAGGGCGACGCCGCGCGCGTACACGGCGTCCGGCGTGGGCTCGGCCGGTGGCAGCGCGGACCGGTCCAGCCCGCCGAGCAGACGGCCGAACTCGCCGAGGACGAACGTGCGCGCGGCGGCGTCCGGCCGCAACGCCACCACGTACTCTTGCTGGTCGGCGGTGGCGGTGAGCACCAGGTCGGCGGCGTCGATCAGGTCGGAGCGCAGCCGCCGGGCGGCGAACCCCTCGGTGTCACCGCCACGCGCGATCACCTGCCGCGCGGCGGGCGGGTTCATCTCCTCCCCCGCGTGCCAGCCGCCGGTGCCGGCGCTGTGGCTGTGCACGAGCGCGTCCGACCCGGTCGGGTCGACGTCGAGGCGGGCCAGCCGCTCCCGGACCGCGAGCAGCAGCAGCCGCTCGGCCATCGGCGACCGGCAGATGTTGCCCATGCAGACGTGCAGGACGGTGAAGGGCGGCACTCAGACCCCCCGCTCGTCGAGGATGTCCGGCACGACCTCGCGCAGCTTCGCCAGCGTCACCGCGCCCGCACGCAGCACCCGCGGCACGTCGCCGGTCAGGTCGACGATGGTGCTCGGCACCGGGTCGACCGCCGGCCCGGCCTCCAGGTAGGCCCGGACGCCGTAGCCGAGCTGGTCGCGCGCCTCCTCGGCGGTGAGCGCGGCGGGCTGGCCGATCTTGTTGGCCGACGCGACGGCCATCGGCCCGGTCTCCCGCAGCACCTCCAGCGCCACCGGGTGCAGCGGCATCCGCACCGCCACCGTCCCGCTGTTGTCGCCCAGGTCCCAGGCCAGGCTCGGCGAGTGCTCCACCACGATGGTCAGCGCACCGGGCCAGAACGCCTCGACCAGGTCGCGGGCCGCGCCGGGCAGCGAGAAGACCAGGCCGTCGAGCGTGTGCCGGGAACCGATGAGCACCGGAGGCGCCTGCCGGGCGCCGCCCTTGGTGTCCGCCAGGGCCTTCACCGCGTACGGGGTGAAGGCGTCCGCCCCGATGCCGTAGACCGTGTCGGTCGGCAGGACGACGAGTTCCCCGTTCTTGACCGCCTCGATGGCAGCGGCGATGCCGCGGTCCCGGTCGGCGGGCGACCGACAGTCGTAGAGCATCACGAGGAGTCAGTCTGCCACGCCGGGGCCGGGTCGGCGTGGGTGCCGTCCGCCCGCCGGGACGCGCTCGCCCAGCGGGGCCGCCCGGCCAGGTCCGGGTGTTCCGCGACCCGGTCGTAGCGGCCGTCTTCGCGCAGCAGCGCGGGCACCGCCGCCGCGTGCGTGTCGTCGTGCTCGATGCCGATCGCGCCCCCCGGGCGCAGCAGCACGGCGGCCCGGCCGACCACCGGCCGGATCACGTCCAGCCCGTCCGTGCCGCCGAACACCGCCTCGTCCGGGTCGTGCCCGGCCACCTCCGGCGGCACCGTCACCGACCTCGGCACGTACGGCGGGTTGCAGAGCAGTACGTCGACCCGCCCGGCCAGGTCGGCCAGCAGGTCCGGATCGGTCACGTCGGCGGCCACCACCTCGATCGGCCGGTCCCCGGCGGCGGCCCGGCCGGCCGCGTTGCGCCGCAGCCACGCCAGCGCGGCCGGGGACCGTTCCACCGCCACCACCCGGGCCGCGGGCACCTCCTGCGCGACCGCGAGGGCGATCGCGCCGGAACCGCTGCACAGGTCCACCACGAGCGGCGCGGCGTACTCCCGGGCCCGCTCGACCCCCCAGCCGGCCAGCAGTTCGGTCTCCGGCCGGGGCACGAAGACGCCCGGCCCGACGGCCAGCTCCAGGTGCCGGAAACCGGCCGAGCCGAGCAGGTGCTGCAACGGCTCGCGCGTCACCCGCCGCCCGACGAGCGCGTCCAGGCGGTCGCGCTGCGCCGGGGTGAAGCCGTCGGCGAGCGCCAGCCGGCCACGCGGCACTTCCAGGACGTACGCGGCGAGCTGCTCGGCCTCGGCGCGGGGCGCCTCGACGCCCGCCGCGGCGAGCGCGCGCGCCACCCGGGCGATCACCAGCGAGGGGCGTTCGCGTTCTGTCCCTTCGGACGGGTGTTGCGGGAGTGCGGTCACGCAATAATCATGAGGCGTCGCGGCCCACCTCACGAGCGGGTGCGTCCGGGCGCACACCGCAGGGAGGTCGCGAGTGGGCTGGCTCGACCAGGTCGAGGACCAGGTTGACGCTCTCCGCCGCGCTCGGTCACTGCAGGAGGCCAGCCGGTCCGCGGAGGCGTGTGCCCTGCTCGACCGCGTCATCCGCGCCACCGACGACCCGTACGCACGCGCGGACGCACTGGTGCAACGCCTGTCCGCGCTGATCAATCTCGGCCGCACCGCCGAGTTCACCCGGGCCGTCGAGGACGCCTCCGCCGCCGTCCGCGACCTGACCGAGCCCTACCTGCACGGGCACCTCAACGCGCTGGCCGCGCTCGCCGCCCACCACCAGGGTGCGCTGGACAGGTGCGTGATGCACCTGGTCCGGGCAGCCCGCGCGCTCAGCGCCGACGACACCCCCGACCGGGACACCGCCTGGGGCTGGCACGACCTGGCGATGGCGTACTCGTACCTCAGCTTCCACGGCCACGCGCTCGGCGCGATCGAGCGGGCCCGGGAGGTCGGCCTCAGCGTCGGCATCCCCGAGGAGACGTTCGCCGCGCCCGGGATCCGGCTGCGCAACGCGGTCGCGCTCGACCACAACGGCGACAGCGACGGGTGCCTGCGGGTGCTGCGCGACGTCGCCGGTGACCTGGCCCGGTTCCTGCGCGGCGGGGGCGCCGGCAACCTGCGCCCGAGCAGCCTCGCCGCGTACGGCTACGCCGCCGCCCGCCGGGCCGCGCTCGGCGACCGGGTGGAGTCCGCCGGGGACGCCGACCCGACCCGGCTGCTCGGCCACGGCGGGGACAGCGCCCGCGCCCGCGACCTGCGCCAGCTCGGTCAGGTCTGCCTCGCGGTGGCCGCCGGCCGCCCGATCGAGGCGGTCACCCGGCTGGACGCGCTCCGGGTCTCGGACGAGACGCTCGGCGCGGCCGAGGCGCCCCGGCTGCGCAGCGTCGCGCTGTCCCGGGCCGGTGACCACGCGGGCGCGCACCGGGCCGACCGGCACGCGTTCCGGCTGGCGGCGCGGCGCAGCGACCGGCTGCGGGACGTCTACATCGACGGCATCGCCGCCCGGATCGACCACGAGGAGATGCGCCGCGAGGCGGCCCGGTACGAGGGCGAGGCGCTCACCGACCCGCTCACCGGCCTGCCCAACCGGCGCCGGCTGGAGCGCTACCTGGGCGCCGTGGTGTCCCGGGGCGAGCGGGTGGTGATCGGCGTCTGCGACCTCGACGGGTTCAAGGCGGTGAACACCCGGCACGGCCACCACTCCGGGGATCTGGTGCTGCAACGGGTCGCCGGGGTGATCAACCGGGTGATGCGGCGGGGCGACTTCGTGGCGCGCTACGGGGGCGACGAGTTCGTCGTCGTGCTGCCCGACACCGGCATGCCCGAGGCGGTCGAGGTGGCCCGCCGGATCGAGGCGGCCGTCCGCACCGAGGACTGGGAGTCCCTCGTACCGGGCACGCCGGTCGGGGTGACGATCGGCTTCGCCGAGGTCGACGGCAGCACCACTGTCAGCGTCCGGGAGGCACTGGGCGCCGCGTTCGAGCTGGCCGACCGGGAGATGCTGCGCGCCAAGGCGCGGTTGCGGGCGAGCTGAGGCCGTACCCCGGGGGGTTGCCTTCGCCCTTGCGAGCCGTGCGGGCGGCGCGGCGCGCGGGGCCGCGCCGGGTCAGCGGCGGGACAGCTCGGTCCCGCCGGCCAGCCGGGCCGCGCGGTCCGCCTCGGCCAGCGCGTCGAGCACCCCGTCCAGCTCGCCGGCCAGCGCCAGGTCGAGGTTGTACGCGGTGTAGCCGATGCGGTGGTCGGTGATCCGGTTCTGCGGGAAGTTGTAGGTGCGGATCCGCTCGGACCGGTCCACGGTGCGGACCTGCGCCTTGCGGGCGTCCGACGCCGCCGCGTCCGCCTGCTCCTGGGCGGCGGCGAGCAGCCGGGCGCGCAGGATACGCATGGCCTGCTCCCGGTTCTGCAACTGCGACTTCTCGTTCTGGCAGGAGACCACGATGCCGGTCGGCACGTGGGTGATCCGGACCGCCGAGTCGGTCGTGTTCACCGACTGCCCACCGGGGCCGGACGAGCGGAACACGTCGATGCGCAGCTCGTTCGGGTCGATGGTGACGTCCACGTCCTCCGCCTCGGGCAGCACCAGCACGCCGGCGGCGCTGGTGTGGATCCGGCCCTGCGACTCGGTGACCGGGACGCGCTGCACCCGGTGCACGCCGCCCTCCCACTTGAGCCGGGACCAGACGCCGTTGCCGCCCTCCGGCACACCCTTGCTCTTGATCGCCAGCGAGACGTCCTTGACGCCGCCCAGGTCGGAGTCCTGCGCGTCGATCACCTCGGTGACCCAGCCGTGCCGCTCGGCGTACCGGGTGTACATCCGCAGCAGGTCGCCGGCGAACAGCGCCGACTCCTCGCCGCCCTCGCCGGCCTTGATCTCGACGATCACGTCCTTGGCGTCGTGCGGGTCGCGCGGGATGAGCAGTTCCGCGAGCCGTTCCTCCAGCGCCGGCAGGGACGCGGCGATGCTGTCCGCCTCGGCGGCGAACGTCGCGTCCTCGGCGGCCAGCTCCCGGGCGGCGGTCAGGTCGGCCCGGGCCTGCTCCAGCTCGCCGGCCGCCTTGTGCAGCGGGACCAGTTCGGCGTACCGACGGCCGACCCGCCGGGCGGTGCCCTGGTCGGCGTGGATGGCCGGGTCGGCCAGCCGCCGCTCCAGCTCGGCGTACTCGTCGAGGAGGGCGGCCAGGCGCTCACTGCTCATGCTGCGGATGCTCCTTGGAGATGGAACCGGCACAAACGGACGAACGCCCGTGCCCGGCAGGAGCCGGACACGGGCGTCGTCGACGGAGCTACTTGGCCTTCTTGGCCTGAACCTTGGCGTACTTCTGCTGGAACTTCGCGACCCGGCCGGCGGTGTCCAGCACGCGCTGCTTACCGGTGTAGAACGGGTGGCAGGCGCTGCAGGTCTCGACGCTGATGGCGCCGCCCTTGGCGGTGCTGCGGGTCGTGAACGTGTTGCCGCAGGAGCAGCGGACCTCGGTGGTCACGTACTCCGGGTGGATGTTGGGCTTCATGTCGCCTCGGTCCTTTCGTCGGTGGTCGCCGGGTCGCCGTCAGTGCTCCCCGTCGTCACGACGGGCTCGGGCGTGAACCGGAACCGGTGGCCGATTGACCAGTCTGCCACGGGCGTCTTCCACCCGGCACAGGAGGTCCGCCACCCCCAACGCCGGCCCACCCGTCAGCATTCCCACCCCCACCCCACCCACTCCCCCACCGACCCGCCCCCGGCTCGGCCTCACCCCGGCGACCCCGACCCCGTCGATCATGAGGTTGACGGCGTTTCCTGCCGCTTTTGTCCGGGCCAACTTCATGATCGACGGGGCGGGGCGGGGGGCGGGGGCGGGGCGGGGCGGGGGCGGGCAGGGTGGGGTGGGGGGTTAGGGGGTGGTGGTCACGTGGGCCTCGGCCTTCACTCCGTTCACCGTGACCGTCAGCTGGACCTGGGCGCCGGGGCGCAGGGCGGTCAGCTTGCCGGTCAGTGGGTCGAAGCGGGCGGCGTGCCAGGGGCGTACGCCCGCCGCGCCGCCGACGTGCAGGTTCGGCGACCCGGACCAGTCCGCGCTGACCGGCGCGGTCACCGGCACCTGCCGGCCGCTGGGCTGGGTGAGCGTGGCCGTGACGTCGGCCGGCGTACGCCGGGACACCTGCGCGGGGGCGGCCAGCGCGAGCCGGTCGACGTGGGCGTGCATCTCCGCGCTCACCCACGTCGGCCCCTCGGCCAGCGGGTCACGGCGGGCCCGCTCGGCCTCCCCCGGCGTCACCGGATCCACGCCGAACTCGGTCCAGCCGGTGAACCCGCCGAGTGCCGCCGGGGTGGACGGGTCCTTGCCCGAGTTGCCGTTGATCACGTACGGGACGCCGTCCACCCGGTCGGCGTGGAACGTGCCGACATGGCCGTTGACCATCAGCGCGCCCTTGCCGGTGCGGTGCTGGAAGTCGGCCAGCCACTGCTCGACCAGCGCCGCCTCCTTGCGGTCGCCGAGCTGGCTGGCCTTGGCCGGGCTCGGGTCGCGCGGCGGGTGGTGGAAGAACACCGCCACCGAGCCCACCGAGCGGTCGGCGGCGGCCTGGTCGAGCGTCCGGCGCAGCAGTTCCACCTGGTCGAACCCGCCGCCGCGCAGCGACCCGGTGGCGGTGCTGAGCGTGAGGAACCGGGTGCCCCGGTGGTCGAAGACGCGCGAGGTGTCCCCGAAGACGCTGCGGAAGTTGTCGATCGGCGCGCCCATGATCTCGTGGTTGCCCGGCACGTAGTGGTAGGGCACCTCGCCGCCCAGTTCCTCGTCCAGGATGCGCTTGGCCAGGGCGAAGTCCGCCGGGTAGGCGGTGTCCACGAAGTCGCCGTTGATGATCAGGAAGTCCGGCCGGGCGGCGCGGACCTCGCGCAGCGTACGGCGGGCCTGGGCGACCAGGTCGCTGTCCGGGTTGGCGGCGACGAACTGGGCGTCGGAGAGCACCGCGAAGCGCCAGGGCGCCCCGTCCACGGTGCCGTCGCGCACCACGACCCGGTCGGTGCGGTTCGGCTCCGGCGGCGCCTGCACGTCCGGCGGCACCCGGGCCACCAGGTCGTCGATCACCACCTCGCTGCGGTACTGCTTGGCCGGGTCGGTCTCGGCCACGTAGAACCGGCGCACCCGCACCGGGTACTGCACACCCGGCGGTACGGCGAACTCGACATACTTCCAGCCGGTCCAGTCCAGGTACGGGCCGCGCAGCACGAACTGGGTGTCCTGCGCGTCGTGCAGGTGCAGGCTGGGCCACTCGCCGGTGCCGTTGGCCTTGATCCACATACCGAACGCCTGCGGCTGGCCGGGCACGTCGATCCAGGCGGGCGGGTCGGCGTACGCGGCCCGGGTGCCGGTGGACTGGCTGAAGTCGTACGACATCCGCAGCCCGGTGCCGGTGTGCCCCTCGGCCGGCGCGACCGACCCGGCGGCGCGGGCCTGGCTGAACTTCCACGACGCCGCGTCGTCGAATCCGGCCACCGGCACGTCGGTGAGCCCGACCGTCACCGGCAGGACCGTGGTGCGGTTGCCGACCCGCGCGGTGACCAGCGCCGAGCCGGTCGCGGCGAGCGCCTTGACGGACAGGTTGCCGTCGGCGGTGGGGGTGACGGAGAGCAGGTCGCTGTCGTACTCCAGCGTCAGGTCGGCCGGCTCGATCGGCGCGGTGTTGCCCTCGGCGTCGTAGCCGACGACGCCGAACAGGCCGCTGTCACCGGCCCGGTCCAGGCCGACCCGGTCGACGGTGCCGTCGATGCGCGCCAGCGGCCCGAGCACTGTCAGCTCGATCGTGCCCCGGGCCCGGCCGCGCGCGGCGGTAACGGTGCTGCGGCCGGGGACGGCGGCCCGGAACACGCCGTCGCCGTCCACCCGGCCGTGGGTGGCGTGCCAGCGCGGCTCGCCCGCGGCCGGTCCGTACGTCTCGTCGTATCCGGCGGCGGTGAGCCGGCGGGTGAGGCCGGGGAAGACCCGGTCCGGCCGGCCGCCGCGCACCGGGGCTACGCCGGGTGCGGCGGTCGGGTCGCTGGCGGTCTCCAGCCAGTAGCCGGTGAGCCGGCCGCTGCCCTTCGGGGCGTAGACGGCGAGCCCGTTGGGCACCGGTCGCTCGCTGCCGTCGGACGGGCTGTTCTCCACCTGGACCGTGGCCGCGCCCGGCTCCCGGGCCAGCAGCGTGGAGGAGCCGCCGCCGTCGAGGTTGAGCGCGTTCGCGGCGCCCAGCTCGGCCATCATGCGGCCCATCTCGGTCTGGGTGGCGCCCCGGCTGTCCATCTGCCGCCCGTCCACCGTCAGCATGATCATCTTGCGGCCGTCGGCGGAGAAGCCGACAGCGGTACGCGGGGCCAGCGACTGGTCGGCGATGTCCTGCACCACGCCGTCGCGCACGAGCACGTTGCCGCCGCCCACCGCGGCACGCAGGTCGCCGCCGTCGGAGGCCCGCGGTCGCCAGGTCAGGTCCACCGCGTCGCCGGGACGCAGCGCGGCGAGCGCGTCGGCGCCGGCCTCGCGGCCGAGCAGCACGCTGCTGCCGGCCGGGATCGGCCCCTCGCCCGCCGTGGTGGCCACGCTCGCCACCCGGCCGCCGGTCACCGTCACCTCGACCGTCCGGGCCGCGCCCTCCACCGCCCGCTTGCGGGTGTACGAGCCCCAGAGCGGCGTGAACACACCCACGCCGTCGCGCTGCACCATGTTGTTGAACTGGGTCAGCGGCACCGGCCCGGCGGGCAGCGTCGCGGTGCCCTCGAAGCCGACCTGGACGACCCGGCCGATGCCCTGGGCGCTGATCGCGACGGCGTTGGGGTGCCCGGCCACGGGCGACTGCACCAGCTCGCCGGAGCGGACGCCGACGCCCTGGGCGGCGCCGGAGTTGTTGATGTCGAAGAAGTCGCCGTTGACCGCCGCGACGGCACGGGACCGGTCGACCGCGGCGCGCAGCGGCTCGTCCTTGGTGACCTCGCCGGAGTTCACGTAGTCCACTGTCAGACCGCCGGCCAGGTCGGCGGTGAGGGCGTCGGCGCGCAGCCAGCCGGCCGCGTCGTACCGGTCGAAGGAGGTCAGGTCGAGACCGGGCGCGACCGGCCGGGTGGTCTTGGCGGTCTCCAGGCCGCCGGCCGGTTCCACACCGGCGAGCGCGACTGCGGAGTCGGCGCGGGACGAGGCGCGTGGCGCGTCCTCGGCCGCGGTGGCGGCGGACGGCGCGACAGCCGGCGGCGCTGCCGTGGCGGCGGACGGCGCCGGCGCGGTGAGGGTCAGCAACGGCGTCAGCAGCAGGACGCCGGCGAGATGGGCGGGTCGACTGCGGGTTCGCATGGACGACAGTCAACCCGACGGTGAACAGAAGTTTCAATACCTCGCGGCTTAACCGTAGAAAAACTTCACGGTCGGCCGCCCGGTACGCGACGAGGGGCACGGCCGATGCGGCCGTGCCCCTCGTTCGTCGGATCCGTCAGCTCACTCGCCCGGAGTGGACTTCGCGATCTGCATCAGGAACTCGATGTTGGTGCGGGACTGCTTGAGCCGGTCCAGCAGGAGGTCGAGCGCCGCCTGCGAGTCCAGCGAGTGCAGCACCTTGCGGAGCTTGTGGATGATCGCCAGCTCCTCCGGCGCGAGCAGGACCTCCTCCTTGCGGGTGCCGGAGGGGTTGATGTCGATCGCCGGGAAGACCCGCTTGTCGGCGATCTTCCGGTCCAGCTTCAGCTCGGCGTTACCCGTGCCCTTGAACTCCTCGAAGATGACCGTGTCCGCCATGGATCCGGTCTCCACCAGCGCGGTGGCGAGAATGGTCAGCGAACCGCCGTTCTCGATGTTGCGCGCCGCGCCGAGGAAGCGCTTGGGCGGGTAGAGCGCGGTGGAGTCGATACCACCCGACATGATCCGGCCGCTGGCCGGCGCCGCCAGGTTGTACGACCGCCCGAGCCGGGTCACCGAGTCGAGCAGCACGACCACGTCGTGCCCCAGCTCGACCAGGCGCTTCGCCCGCTCGATCGCCAGCTCGGCGACCGTGGTGTGGTCCTGCGGCGGACGGTCGAACGTGGCCGCGATGACCTCGCCCTTCACCGACCGCTGCATGTCGGTGACCTCTTCCGGCCGCTCGTCCACCAGCACCACCATCAGGTGGCACTCCGGGTTGTTGCGGGTGATCGCGTTCGCGATCGCCTGCAGCACCATCGTCTTACCGGCCTTCGGCGGCGACACGATGAGCGCCCGCTGGCCCTTGCCGATCGGCATGACCAGGTCGATCACCCGGGTGGTGAGGATGTGCGGCTCGGTCTCCAGCCGCAGGCGCTCCTGCGGGTAGAGCGGGGTGAGCTTGTAGAACTCCGGCCGGCGCTTCGCCTCGTCCGGCTCCATCCCGTTGATGGTGTCCAGCCGGACCAGCGGGTTGTACTTGTCGCGCCGCTGCTCGCCGTCCCGCGCGGCCCGCACGGCGCCGGTGATCGCGTCACCGCGGCGCAGGCCGTACTTCTTGATCTGGGACATCGAGACGTACACGTCGTTCGGGCCGGCCAGGTAGCCGGTGGTCCGGACGAAGGCGTAGTTGTCGAGCACGTCGATGATGCCGGCGACCGGGACGAGCACGTCGTCCTCGCCGACCTGCGGCTCGCGGCCGCCACCGTTGTCGCCCTCGCCCCGCTCGCCGCGGCCGCGACGACGGTCCCGGAACCGGCTGCGCCGGCCCCGCCGGCCGCCGCCCTCGCCGTCGTCGTCGCCGTCGTTGTCCCGCTCGGCGCGCTGACCACGGTCGTTGCGGTCACCCCGGTCGTTGCGGTCGTTGCGGTCGTTGCGGTCACCGCGCTCGTTGCGCTCGGCGCGCTCGCCCCGCTCGGCCCGCTCGTTGCGGTCGCCACGCTCGGCCCGGTCGCCACGCTCGGCGCGATCGCCACGCTCGGCGCGGTCACCACGGTCGTTGCGCTCGCCACGGTCGGCCCGCTCGCCGCCGCGCTCGGCGCGGTCACCGCCGCGCTCGCCGCGCTCACGGCCCCGGCCCTCGTTGCGCTCACCGCGCTCGGCCCGGTCACCGCCACGCTCGGCCCGCTCGCCGGTCTCGGCGGGCGCCTCCTCGGCGCGCGTCGTCTCGGCCGGTCGCGCCTCGGCCGCCGGCGTCTCGGCCGGTCGCGCCTCGGTGGTCGCGGCGGCGGCCCGGCTGCGGCGGCCACGGGTACGACCCTCGGTCACCTCGGCGGCCGGCGCCTGCTCGGCGGGGCGTGCCTCGGCCCGCTCCTCACGGACCTCCGCGTGCACCTCCTCACGGGCGGGAGCGGCCGCAGCCGCCACCTCGGCTCGCGGTCGAGGGGTTCCGGCCGCGGCGCCGCCCTGCTGCCGCTCGGTGATGGCACTGATCAGCTCGCCCTTGCGCATGCGAGCGGTACCAGAGATGCCGAGCGACGCGGCCAGGCTCTGGAGCTCCGGCAGCAGCATCGCCGACAGACCGGTGCCGCTCCGCCGGCGGCGCGTGGGGGCGGCGGTGGTGGCATCGCCAGCGACGTTGGAAACATCCGACGTCACGTCGGTGGTGTCGCTCAATGGATTCCTTCCCTCGATAGGCCGGGCTGCCCGGAGTCGTGGAACCAGGTGGCCGGGCGGCCTCGGTGCACCCGCCTCGCATGACGCGTCGCGGGAGTCTGTGACACAGCAGCCGGTGGTTTCCCGACTCACCACCATCGGTGAGCAGGTCTCGCCGTCTGCGGCGACCTGTGGAAACTGCGGCGCGGCGTGGGCCTTGAGCAGGGGTGACGGGCTACCGCCGAGAGCTTCGGGGGTGCGCCGA
Organism: Micromonospora sp. CPCC 205554; assembly: GCF_036902745.1. Taxonomy (NCBI): domain Bacteria; kingdom Bacillati; phylum Actinomycetota; class Actinomycetes; order Micromonosporales; family Micromonosporaceae; genus Micromonospora; species Micromonospora sp. CPCC 205554. Next base: position 27,181 of record NZ_JBAKHP010000010.1, read on the forward strand.
ACCGCAGGAAGATCGCATGCTTCGCGGCTGTGCTAGGTCTAGAGCGTAATCGCCTCGTCCGACCTGCGGCAACAGGGCCCCGCTCGGCGTGTCAAAGTCTACCCCGGATGACCCGGGCACCGCTGACATCTATCGGCAACTCCCACCGGCGCCAATCTGTTCCCGCCTGGAATCCCGCCGGGACCTCGGAGAGCGCCAGTACCGTCGGGCCCGCCCCACTGACCACAGCCGCCACATCCGCCGCACGCAGCGCGGCGGCGAGCGCCGCCGTGGCCGGCATCCCCGGCGCCCGCTGGTCCTGGTGCAGCCGGTCGACGGTGGCGGGCAGCAGCAGCGCGGGATCGGCCGTCAGCGCGTGCACCAGCAGAGCCGCCCGGCCCGCGTTGAACGCCGCGTCGGCGTGCGGCACGGTGGCCGGCAGCGCCGCCCGGGCCACCGAGGTCAGACCGCGCTCGGCGGGCACGAAGACGGTCGGGCGCACGGCCGGCACCACCGGCAGCGAGACCGCCCGCGCGCCGCCCGGTTCCGTCCAGGCGATCGTGAAGCCGCCCAGCAGGCAGGGCGCGACGTTGTCCGGATGCCCCTCCAGCTCCGCCGCCAGCCGAAGCGCGGCGTCGTCGTCCAGCCGCCGGTCGCCGTCGGCCACCAGCGCACGGGCCGCCAGCACCCCGGCCACGATCGCCGCCGACGACGAGCCGAGCCCCCGGGCCTGCGGGATGCGGTTGACGCACTCCAGCGCCAGGCCGGCCGGCTGCGCGCCGAGCGCGTCGAAGGTGGCCCGCATGGCGGTGACGATCAGGTGCCGCTCGTCCGACGGCAGCTCACCGGCGCCCTCGCCGGTGACCGACACCCGCACGCCGCCGTCGGTCACCTCGGCCGTGACGTCGTCGTGGCGGCCGAGGGCCAGACCGAGCGCGTCGAAGCCGGGGCCCAGGTTGGCGCTGGTCGCGGGCACCCGGACCCGCACCGGGCCGGGGGTGAATGTGGTCGGCACCGGCTCATGCTAGGACGTCACCCCGACAGCCCGGCCGGACCGCCCGGAGCGTGGGACCGGCGTGTCAGCCGGTGCGCTCGGGGGTCGGCGTGTCGACCGGGTCGGTGAGCGAGAGCCGCCGGGTGGCGAACCGCCAGCCGATCGCGTACACGACTGTGACCAGGCCACAGCCGGCCAGCACGGTGCGCTCGTCCACCCGGTCCACCACGAGCGCCACCACCAGCTGGCTCACCGCGATGGCGAGCGTCGCCAGCATCATGTCGGTGGCGAAGACCCGCCCGCGGAGCCGGTCCGGCACCTCGCCCTGCAACGCGTAGTTGGACAGCACCCAGTTGCTGCCGCCGCCCAGGTGGGCCAGGAACACCAGGACCAGTACCAGCGGGAACCAGGTCACCACCGAGGCGCCCAGGTAGGCCAGGCCGTACATCGACATGGACAGCGCCAGGCCGGTGAGCAGCCAGGCCCTGTTGCTCAGCACCCGGCGCATCATGATCGGGCCGACCAGCGCCCCGGCGCCGCGGGCGGCGAAGAGCAACCCGGCCCCGACCGCGCCGACGCCGTACACCCCGGCGAGCAGCGGGAAGACGGTGAGCACGCCGTTGCCCAGGCCGACCGCCGACTTGACCGTGACCAGGGCCAGCACGCGCGGGCGGTGGGCGATGTAGCGCAGGGCCTCCCGGATGGCCGCCCAGGTGCGCGGCACCGTCGCCGCCGGGTCGCGCGGCGCCTGCAACGGCCGGCGGATCAGCGCGGCCAGGCCCGCGGCGGCGAGCAGGCCGACGGCGGCCACCCAGAAGCTGGCGTACGGGCCGGCCACGGCGCTCAGGATGCCGCCGAGCGAGGCGCCGACCACTGTCATCGTGCCCCATGCCGAGCCGGCGACCGCGTTGCCGGCGGCCAGGTCCTCCGGGTCGACCACGTTGGGCAGAGCGGCCTGGGCGGCCGGCGAGTAGAACGCCTTCGCCACCGCCACCAGCGCGATCGCCGCCAGCGCCAGCCAGGCCGTACCGGCACTGCGCACGCCGAGCAGCAGCAGCACCCCGGCGAGCGCGCCCACGTTGGCCACCATCATCACCTTGCGGCGGTCGAACCGGTCGGCGATCGTCCCGGCGTACGGGAGCAGCAACGCGGTCGTGCCGGTGTCCACCGCCAGCACCAGCGCACCCCAGACGCCGCTGCCGGTCAGCTCGGGCAGCAGCACCAGCAGCGGCACCATGACGAACCAGTCCGCGCCGAAGACCACCAGCTCGGCGAGGAACAGATGGCGGAAGTCGCGGTTGCGGACGAGGACCGAGAGGGTGGGTGACACGCGGGCACCCTACCGGGCCGCCCCGGGCGTGGCAGCGCGGCGCAGCAGGTCGGAGACCGTGACGAAGGTGTATCCCCGGGCCCGCAGACCGTTGATCATGTCGGGCAGGCCGCGGAGTGCGACGAGCCGGCCGTCGTTGCCGACGTCGTGGCCGAGCAGGATCGTGCCGGGTCGCACGTCGGCGACGATCCGCCGGGCGTGCCCGGCCGGGTCGTGCGGGAACTCGCTCTCGACCATCTGGAGCGTCCAGAGCACCAGGCGGTAGCCCAGCCGGGCCGACGCGTACAGCACCGAGCCGCCCAGGTGCCCCCAGGGCGGGCGGAGCAGTCGGGGCGCCGAACCGGTGGCCGCCGTGATCGCGTCGTGGCTGCGGCGCAGGTCGTCGTAGACCGTCGCGGCGTCCATCCGGGCCAGGTCGCGGTGCGCCCAGCTGTGGTTGCCGACCTCGTGGGTGCCCATCCGGCCCCGGACCAGGGTGGCGTGCTCGCGGGCCCGCTCACCGACCAGGAAGAAGGTGGCCGGCACCCGGTGCTCGTCGAGCGTGTCGAGCACCATCGGGGTCCACTGTGGGCGGGGGCCGTCGTCGAAGGTGAGCGCCACCAGGGGTTCCTCGGTGCGGACGCCCCAGACGACCTGCATCCCGCCGGTGCCGACGTCCTGGTGGCGGTTGCCGAGCGTGGCGCTGGCCGGGCCGCCCGAGATCGGGAGCCGGCGGTCGGCGACCCAGGTGCTCTCGACGGTCGCGACGGAGCCGACCACCGCCCCGCCGAGCAGGAGCGCGGAGCGGCGCAGCACGGTACGCCGATCCCACCGGCCCGCACCCCCCGCCATCACGCCTCCGAACCGAAAGTAGGCAGCAGCTCACTGAGCGTACCGCCCGGTGCGGCTCGGGTGTGTCCCGCGCGCCGAGTGCCGGGAGGTGCCCGCGCGGGGCCCCTCCCGGCCGGTCACTCGGTGGGCGGGAGCGGCGACTGGCGGCTCTTGGGCAGGCGGAGCACCTCGAACTGGTCGGTGCCGTCGACCAGCGCGCCCGACGGGCGGGCCGGCGGCGGCGCCACGGCCCGCTCCTCGGCCCGCTCCCCGCCGCCGACCGCCACCGGCACCGGGTCCGGCTCCGGCCGCGGCTCGACCGGCTCGGGGGCGCCGCCCCGCCGCCGGTTCCGGAACGAGCCCTTGGTGTGCTCGACCATGGTGTAGAGCGTCGGCACCAGCACCAGCGTCAGCAGCGTCGAGCTGAGCAGGCCGCCGATCACCACGATCGCCAGCGGCTTGGAGATGAAGCCACCCTCACCGGTCAGGCCGAGCGCCATCGGCAGCAACGCGAAGATGGTGGCGACGGCGGTCATCAGGATCGGCCGGAGCCGCCGCCGGCCGCCCTCGACCACGGCCTCGGTCACGTCCATGCCCTGGGCCCGGTACTGGTTGATCAGATCCAGCAGCACGATCGCGTTCGTCACCACGATGCCGACGAGCATGAGCACGCCGATCAGCGCCGGCACACCCAGCGGCGTGCCGGTGACCAGCAGCAGACCGATCGCGCCGGTCGCGGCGAACGGCACCGAGATCAGCAGGATCAGCGCCTGGGTCAGGCTGCGGAACGTCGCCACCATGATCAGGAAGACGATCGCGATGGCGGCCAGCACCGCGAGCCCGAGGTCCGCGAACGCGTCGGCCTGGTCGGCGCTGACACCGCCGATCACGTACGTGGCGCCCGGCACGTCCAGCGCGTCCAGCCGCTTCTGCAGCTCCTGCGTGGTGGCGCCGAGGTTCGAGCCGGTCGCCGTGCCGGTGACCGAGACGCTGCGCTCCCCGTCGATCCGGGTCACCAGCTGCGGGCCGTCGACCTGCTCGACGTCGGCGATCGCGTCCAGCGGCACCGCGCCGACCCGCAGCGCCCGCAGCTCCTCGACGGTCAGCGGCGGCCGGGCACCGCTGCTGAGAACCACGTTCTGCGCCGTACCGTCGAGCGTCACCTGCCCGAGCGGCGCCCCCCGGTACGTCTGCGCGACGAGCTGCCCGACGGCCGCCTCGGTGAGACCCGCGCGGGCCGCGGCCACCCGGTCCACTGTCACCTCGACGCGCGGCACCTGGGTGGCGAGGCTGCTGGTGACGTCCTCCACGCCCGGCGTGCCGGCCATCGCGCCCCGTACCGCCTCGGCCGCCCGGGTCAGCGTCTCCTGGTCGGCGGCCTGCACGACCACCTCGACCTGGTTGGCGGAGGCGTTCTGCCCGCCGCCGAACGTCAGCTCGCCCACCTCCGGGCCGAGCGCGTCGAGCTCCTTGCGCAGGCCCTGCCGTACCGTCGCGGCGTCGGTGTCGTCGGAGAGCGACAGCGACCAGGTAGCCCGGTCGCTGCCGCCGCCGGCGAACGGGTTGTCCCCGCCACCGGCGCTGACCTGGTAGGTCTCCACCCCAGGGGTACGCCGCAGCACCTCCTCGACCCGCGCGGCGGCCCGGTCGGTGCCGGCGAGCGAGGTGCCGGCCGGCATCTCCTGCCGGATGGCGAGCGTGTCCTGGCCGGAGTCGTCCAGGAAGTTCGTCTCCAGCTTCTGCGCCAGGCCGAACGTGCCCAGGAGCACGAGCAGGCCGAGGCCCACCGTGGCCCAGCGGGTCTTCCGCGAGCGGGTGGCGAAGTCGATCACCGGCAGGTACGCCCGCTGCAACGGGTTGCGCAGCTCCTTCTCCTCGGCGGCGCGCCGGGCGGCGGCGTCGTCGGCGCCGCCGCGCGGCCGCAGGAACCAGTACGCCAGCACCGGGATGACGGTCAGCGACACCAGCAGCGAGGCGAGCAGCGCCACCGTCACGGTGATCGCGAACGGGGCGAACAGCTGCCCCACGAAGCCGCCCACCAGGGCGATCGGCGCGAACACGGCGACCGTGGTGAGCGTGGACGCGGTCACCGCGCCGGCCACCTCGCGGACCGCGGTGAGGATCGCGTCGCGCTTCGGTTCGCCGTACTCCAGATGGCGTTTGATGTTCTCCAGCACCACGATGGAGTCGTCCACCACCCGCCCGACGGCGATGGTCAGCGCGCCGAGGGTGAGCAGGTTCAGCGAGTAGTCGCCGGACCAGAGCACGATCAGCGCGACCAGCACGGACAGCGGGATGGACACCGCGGTGACCACCGTGGAGCGCACCGACAGCAGGAAGACCAGGATCACCACGACCGCCATGACCAGGCCCAGCAGGCCCTCGGTGGTCAGGCTCTCGATGGACTTCTCGACGAACGGGGCCTGGTCGAAGACCACTGTCAGTTCGGCGCCCGCGGCGTCGCCCAGCTCGTCCAGCCGGTCCCGGATCTCGTGCGAGATCTCCACCGCGTTGCCGTCCGGAGCGGCGGTCACCGCGATGCCGAGGCTCGGCTTGCCGTTGGTGCGGGTGAACGAGGTGGCCGGGGCGAGCTGCTGCTCCACTGCGGCCACGTCGCCGAGGCGTACCGGGGCGGCGGGGGCCGTGGTGAGCACGATGCCGCGCAGGTCGTCGAGCGTACGGATCGGCGTGCCCACCTGCACCGGCAGCGACCGGTCGCCGTCGGCGAGCGCGCCAGCCGGCACGGCCACGCCGTTGCTCTTGAGCGCCGAGGCGATGGCGGTCGGCGCCACCTTGGCGGCGGCCAGCTTCGCCGGGTCCGGCGTGATTGTGACGACCTGGTTCCGGGCGCCGGTGACGTCCACCGCGCGGACGCCGTCCAGCGCCTCCAGCTCCGGTACGACGGCGCTGCGCAGCTTCTCCGCCAGCGCCCGCTCGTCGCCGTCACCGGTCGCGGCGACCACCACGGCGGGCAGGTCGTCGGTGCTGCCGGCGATCACCTGCGGGTCGACGCCCTCGGGGAGCTGGGAGTCGATCCGGTTGAGCACGGTCTCCATCTTGTTGACCACGTCGTCCAGGTCGGTGCCGAACTCGTACTGCACCTGGACCGTGGCCGCGCCCTCGCGCGAGGTCGAGGTGACCTTGTCCAGGCCCGGGATGCCCTTGAGGCTGTTCTCGATCGGCTCGGCGACCTGGGATTCCACGATCTCCGGCGCGGCGCCCGGGTACGTCGCCACGATGAACGCGGCGGGGAACTCCAGCGACGGCAGGAGCTGCTGCTTCAGCGACGGCACGGCGAACAGGCCGAAGGCCGTGGTCACCAACGCGATGAGGGCGATCAGCCCCCGGTTGGCGAGGCTGAATCTGGCGAGCAGCGACATCGGCGTTACTCACTCCTGGAGAGGTGTCTGCGGGGGTGTCTGAGTCTGCCGCACGCCCCGGCACTCCCGGCATCCGCCCCAGCCGATGACACTTCCGATGAAGCGGGAGCCCTCAGACCAGGTCGAGGGAGCGGGCGGCGGCCAGCGCGTCGTTGGCGATGGTCACCGGCGCCGGGGCGGTGGAGATGGCCCACTCCGGGTCCTTCAGGCCGTGCCCGGTCACGGTGCAGACCACGCGCGACCCGGCCGGCACCCGGCCGGCGGCGGCCTGCTGGAGCAGACCGGCGACGCTGGCCGCGCTGCCCAGCTCGACGAAGACGCCCACCTCGCGGGCCAGCAGCCGGTACGCCGACAGGATCTCCCGGTCGGTGACCGCCGAGATCAGACCGTCGGAGGCGTCCCGCGCGTCGATCGCCTTCGTCCAGCTCGCCGGGTTGCCGATCCGGATGGCGGTGGCGATCGTCGACGGCTCCGGCACCACCTGCCCGGTGACGATCGGGGCGGCGCCGGCCGCCTGGAAGCCGTACATCCGGGGCGCCTTCGTGGCGTTGCCGTCGCGCAGGTCCTCGGAGTAGCCCATCCAGTACGCGGTGATGTTGCCGGCGTTGCCGACCGGCAGGCAGTGGATGTCGGGCGCGTCGCCGAGCGCCTCGACGATCTCGAAGGCGGCGGTCTTCTGGCCGTGCAGCCGGTCGATGTTGACGGAGTTGACCAGCGCGACCGGGTAGTCCTGGGCGAGCTTGCCGGCGAGCCCGAGGCAGTCGTCGAAGTTGCCCTGCACCTGGAGCAGCTTCGCGCCGTGCACGAGCGCCTGAGCCAGCTTGCCCAGCGCGATCTTGCCCTGCGGCACCAGCACCGCGCAGGTGATCCCGGCGCGGGCCGCGTACGCGGCGGCGGAGGCGCTGGTGTTGCCGGTGGAGGCGCAGATGATCGCCTTGTCACCGGCCTCGACGGCCTTGGAGACCGCAACGGTCATGCCGCGGTCCTTGAACGAGCCGGTCGGGTTGGCGCCCTCGACCTTGAGCCACACGTCCGCGCCGACCCGGGCGGAGAGCACCGGCGCCGGCAGCAGCGGCGTGTTGCCCTCGTGCAGGGTGACGACGGGAGTCGCCCCGGTGACCGGCAGCCGATCCCGGTACGCCTCGATCAGTCCCCGCCACATGTCGTGCTCCTCGCCTCCGTCGCCCCGCTCCGGGGCCTGTCACCAGCGTGGACCAGCCTGCCCGGCCGGCCACCGGCACACCCTGCTCTAACCATCAGGCGGGACGCGCGGGTTACGCGCCACCCTCCACCCGCAGCACACTCGTCACCGAACGGACGATGTCGAGTCCGCGCAGCTCACCAACGGTGGCCGCGAGCGCGGCATCGGGCGCGACGTGGGTGACGATGACCAGTTCGGCGTCCCCGCCGGCCGGGCCCTGCCGGACCGTGGCGATGGACACCTCGTGCCGGGCGAAGACGCCTGCCACCCCGGCCAGCACGCCCGGCCGGTCGGCCACGTCGAGGCTGATGTGGTAGCGGGTGAGCGCCTCGCCCATCGGCCGCACCGGCAGGTCCGCGTACGCCGACTCGCTCGCCGCGTGCACCCCGGCGAGGCGGTTGCGGGCCACCGCCACCACGTCGCCGAGCACCGCGCTGGCGGTGGGCGCACCACCGGCGCCCCGGCCGTAGAACATGAGCTGCCCGGCGGCGTCGGCCTCGACGAAGACCGCGTTGAACGCGTCGCCGACGCTCGCGAGCGGGTGCGTCAGCGGGATCATCGCCGGGTGCACCCGGACGTTGACTGTCTCCCGGCCCTGCGCGTCGACGCCCCGGGCCGCGATGCAGAGCAGCTTGATCGTGCAGCCCATGGCCTTGGCGCTGGCCACGTCGGCGGCGGTCACCTCGGTGATGCCCTCACGGTGCACGTCGGCGGCGGTCACCCGGGTGTGGAACGCCAGCGAGGCGAGGATGGCGGCCTTGGCGGCGGCGTCGAAGCCCTCCACGTCGGCCGTCGGGTCCGCCTCGGCGTACCCCAGCTCGGTGGCCTCCTCCAGCGCCTCGGCGAACCCGGCGCCGGTGGAGTCCATGGCGGAGAGGATGAAGTTCGTGGTGCCGTTCACGATGCCGGTGACCCGGGTGATCCGGTCGCCGTGCAGCGACTCGCGCAGCGGGCGCAGCAGCGGGATGGCCCCGGCGACGCTGGCCTCGTAGTAGAGGTCGGCGCCGCCCTCGGCGGCGGCGTCGTGCAGCGTCGCGCCGTCCTCGGCGAGCAGCGCCTTGTTGGCGGTGACCACGCTCTTGCCCGCGCGCAGCGCCTCGACCAGCCAGCCTCGGGCCGGCTCGATGCCGCCGACCACCTCGACCACCACGTCCACGTCGTCGCGCTTGATCAGCCCGAGCGCGTCGGTGGTGAACAGTGCCGGGTCGACCGGCAGGTCGCCGCGGTCACGGCCGATCCGGCGTACGGCGATCCCGGCGATCTCCAACGGGGCGCCGATCCGGGCGGCGAGGTCTTCCGACTGCTCGTGCAGCAGCCGGACCACGTCGCTGCCGACAGTGCCGCAGCCGAGCAGCGCCAAGCGAACCGGTGAGGTCATCCCACATCCAATGCCAGCAGGTCGTCTTCGGTCTCCCGGCGGACGATCAGCCGCGCCCGACCTTCGCGGACGGCGACGACCGGGGGCCGCGGGACATGGTTGTAGTTGCTCGCCATGCTCCGGCAGTAGGCCCCGGTGCCGGGCACCGCGACAAGATCTCCGGGCTGCACGTCAGCGGGCAGGAATTCATCCTTCACCACGATGTCCCCGGACTCACAATGCTTTCCCACCACGCGGGCGAGCATCGGCTGTGCGGTCGACGTGCGGTTCGCCAGCGTGGCCGAGTACGAGGCGTCGTAGAGCGCGGTACGGATGTTGTCACTCATCCCCCCGTCCACACTGACGTACGTCCGCAGGCCGTCCACATCTTTCACGGTCCCGGCCTGATAGAGCGTGAACACGGCCGGACCGACGATCGCGCGGCCCGGCTCGACCGACAGGTGCGGCACGGCGAGGTTCTCCGCCGCGCACTCCCCGTCGACGATCTTGCGCAGGCGCTTCGCCAGGTCGTGCGGTGACGCCGGGTCGTCCTGCGTGGTGTACGCGATGCCGAAGCCGCCGCCCAGGTCCAGCTCGGGCAGCTCCACACCCCGGGCGTCGCGGATCTGCGACTGGAGGGCGAGCACCCGGCGGGCGGACACCTCGAAACCGCTGGCGTCGAAGATCTGCGAGCCGATGTGCGAGTGCAGGCCGCGCAGCTCCAGCACGTCCTCGTCGAGGATCTTGAAGGCGGCCGCCGCGGCGGCGCCGCCCGCGAGCGAGAAGCCGAACTTCTGGTCCTCGTGCGCGGTGGCGATGAACTCGTGGGTGTGCGCCTCCACGCCGACGGTGACCCGGACCAGCACCTTCGGGCGTACCCCGCGCTCGCGGGCCAGCTCGGTGAGCCGGTCGATCTCGGTGAACGAGTCGACGATGATCCGGCCCACGCCGGCGTCCACCGCCCGGGTCAGCTCCGCCACCGACTTGTTGTTGCCGTGGAAGCCGATCCTCTCCGGCGGCATCCCGGCCGACAGCGCGGTGGCCAGCTCGCCGCCGGTGCAGACGTCGAGGAACATGCCCTCCTCGGCGATCATGCGGACCACGGCGCGGCACAGGAACGCCTTGCCGGCGTAGTAGACGTCCGCGTCCGGGAAGGCCGCCCGGAACTCGCGGCAGCGCTCGCGCAGGTCGTCCTCGTCCAGCACGTACGCCGGGGTGCCGTACTCCGCGGCCAGGTCGCGGACGTCCAGGCCCGCGACGGTGAGCGCGCCGCCGGGGCCGCGCGCCACGTTGCGCGGCCACAGTTGCGGCACCAGGGCGTTGACGTCGACCGGGGTACGCAGCCACGCGGGCCCCCGGGTGCCGATCTCGCCGTGCAGTGCGCCTGCCTCGTGAGCCCGCATGTCTACTCGTCTCCGCTTCGCGACTGCGGGGCTCGCAAGCTCACTCCTCGCGCTCGCACGCTACATCCGCTCCGGCGCGGACACCCCGAGCAGGTGCAGGCCGTTGGCGATGACCACCCGGGTGGCGTCGTTGAGCCAGAGCCGGGCCCGGTGGGTGTCGGTGATCTCCTCGTCACCCTGCGGGGCGATCCGGCAGTTGTCGTAGAACCGGTGGTACGCCTGCGCGACGCTCTCCTCCAGGTAGCGGGCCACCCGGTGCGGCTCCCGCAGCTCGGCCGCGGTGGCCACCACCGCCGGGAACTCCGCGAGCGCCTTGAGCAGCTCGTTCTCCTTGTCGTGGCCGAGCAGCTCCGGCTGGAACGCGGCGGCGTCACCACGGGTCAGCCCGATCTCGGCCGCGTTGCGGGCCGCACCGGCGGTCCGGGCCGCGACGTACTGCACGTAGTAGACCGGGTTGTCGTTCTTGGCCCGGGTCCACAGCTCCACGTCGATGTCGATGGGCGAGTCGGCCGAGTAGCGGGCCAGCGCGTACCGGGCGGCGTCCACGCCGATCGCGTCGACCAGGTCCTCCAGCGTGACCACGGTGCCGGCCCGCTTGCTCATCCGCACCGGAGCGCCGTCGCGGACCAGGTTGACCAGCTGGCCGATGAGGATCTCCAGGTTGCGCGCCGGGTCGTCGCCGAAGCACGCGGACATCGCCTTCATCCGGCCGATGTAGCCGTGATGGTCGGCGCCCAGCATGATCACGACCCGGTCGAAGCCGCGCTCCCGCTTGTTCAGGTAGTAGGCGCAGTCCGCGGCGAAGTACGTCCACTCGCCGTTGGACTTGCGCAGCACCCGGTCCTTGTCGTCACCGAACTCGGTGGTGCGCAGCCAGGTCGCGCCCTCGGACTCGAAGACGTGCCCCTGCTCCCGCAGCCGGTCCAGCGCCGCGTCCAGCGCGCCCCCGTCGTGCAGGTCCTTCTCGTTGAAGTAGGTGTCGAACTCGACCCCGAAGTCGCGCAGCGAGGACTTGATCTCGGCGAACATCAGCTGGACGCCCTCGTTCCGGAACACCTCCTGGGCGGCCTCCTCGCTGAGGTCGAGCACGTCCGGCCGCAGCCGGACCACCTCGGCGGCGATCTCCGCGATGTACGCGCCGCCGTAGCCGTCCTCCGGCGCGGGCTCGCCCTTGGCGGCGGCCAGCAGCGAGCGGGCGAACCGGTCGATCTGGGAGCCGGCGTCGTTGAAGTAGTACTCGGTGCCCACGTCCGCGCCGGTGGCGCGGAGCAGGCGGCTGAGCGCGTCACCGACGGCCGCCCAGCGGACCCCGCCGATGTGCACCGGGCCGGTCGGGTTCGCCGAGACGAACTCCAGGTTGATCCGCTGACCGGCGAGCGTGTCGCTGCGCCCGTACGCCGGACCGGCCTCGACGATGACCTTGGCGAGCTGGCCGGCGGCGGCCGCGTCCAGGCGGATGTTCAGGAAGCCGGGCCCGGCGATCTCCACCGACTTGATCCCCGGCGCCTTGGCCAGCTCGTCGGCCAGCGCTGTCGCCAGCTCCCGCGGAGGGACGCCCACCTTCTTGCTGAGCTGGAGCGCCAGCGTCGAGGCGTAGTCACCGTGATCGGGATTACGGGGTCGCTCGACGGTGGTCTGCGCGGGCAGGGCGGCGCGGTCCAGTCCCCGCTCGTCGAAGACGGCGTGGGCTGCGGCGAGGACGACCTCGGCGAGTTCTGCGGGAGTCACTGATCCATGTTATCGGGGGTAGACTCGGGCACCGCGGAGGCGACCCAGCATGTGAACCGGCCCCGCGCTCCCCTGACCGACCGACCTGACGAGGCACGATGAGCATCAGCACCCCGGGCGGCCCGGAGCGCCGTCCCACCGTGGTCAGCACCGGCAAGAAGCCGGCCGCCGGCCGGCCCGCGGCTGCCGACAAGCCCGCCGCGAAGGCCGGCTCGGGCAAGGCCGGGGGCGGCAAGGGCACGCCACGGCAGGGCGCCGGGGGCAAGGGCCGCAAGCCGGTAGCCCCGGTGAAGGTGAGCCAGGGCCGCTCGTGGGGCCCGATCGCCCTCTTCGTCGCGGTCGGCGTACTGGCCGTGGGCATCATCGGCGTCGGCGCCTGGGCGGTCTACCAGGGCGGCCAGCCGTGGCAGAAGCGGGCCGAGGCGATCGACGGCATCGTCGACTACCGCGCCAAGGACAAGGAGCTGGTCAAGGGCGGCAACCACCAGCCCGGCGCGATCAAGTACGAGATCCTCCCGCCGGTCGGCGGCCCGCACAACCAGGCGTGGCAGAACTGCATGGGTGACGTCTACGACGCCCCGATCGCCAACGAGCACGCGGTGCACAGCCTGGAGCACGGCACGGTGTGGATCACCTACCGCCCGGACCTGCCCGCCGACCAGGTGGAGAAGCTCCGCAGCAAGGTGCAGGGCAAGGAGAAGACGATGCTCAGCCCGTTCGAGGGGCTGGACAAGCCGATCTCGCTCCAGGCCTGGGGCTACCAGCTCAAGGTCGACAACGCCGACGACGGCCGGATCGACGACTTCATCAAGACCCTGCGGGTGAACGCCTCCATCGAGGGCCCGAACGCGCTCTGCGACCAGGGCGTCACCGCCACCGGCACCACCCCGCGCGACAACCTGCAGAACACCATGCCCCAGCAGCCCACCCAGTGAGGACGCCGCGATGACCGCCCCGCTGACCACCGACAGCGAACTGGACGAGGCTCCGGCCGCCGACCAGGGCGGCCGGGGCGCGGTGCGCCGCTACGGTTTGCTGGCGGTGGCCGCCGCCCTCGTGGTCGGGCTGGTCCTCGGGTACGCGGGCGGCCTGCTCACCCCGACGCTCACCCGTCCGGGTGAGAACTCGGCGGAGGCCGGGTTCGCCCGGGACATGACCGCCCATCACAACCAGGCCGTGGCGATGGGTCTGCTGGCGTTCAGTCAGGGCCAGGACCCCGAGGTACGCCAGGTCGGCGTGGACATCGCCACCGGCCAGCAGGGCGAGATCGGCACCATGCAGACCTGGCTGCGGTCCTGGAAGCTGGACCCGACCGGCGAGCAGGCGCCGATGGCGTGGATGAAGGACGGCGGCGGGCTGATCAAGGACGGCCTGATGCCGGGCATGGCGACGCCGGAGGAGATGGCGAAGCTGCGCGCGGCGAGCGGCCGCGAGTTCGACGTGCTCTTCCTCCAGATGATGATCCGCCACCACATCGGCGGGGTGCACATGATCGACGGCATCCTCGACGAGGGGGGCGACGACGACGTGCTGGCGGTCGCGCAGACCATGAAGAACACCCAGCAGAACGACCTGACCAACCTGAGCGCCGCCCTGAAGCGTCTGGGCGGAACCCCGTAACACCCCGCCCCGCGCACTCCGAGGCCCGGTCCCCCTCCCCAGGGGCACCGGGCCTCACCGTCTCCGCCCGACCCTCCCCGCCCGCCCGTTCGCCCCGGCGATCTTGCAGTTGCTGCCCCAGTGATGCCGGATTCGCCCCGTTACGGGAGGGCCGGAAGTGCAAGATCGCGCGGGGTGAGGGTCGGGGCTGAGCCGGGTATGTCCTGGTATGGGGGTTTGTAACGGTTTGGGGTTAACGGGTCATTGTGGGGGTTGGAGAGTTTTCTACCCACATATCGTGACCAGTTGCGATTCGGGCTCGTTGCCCAAGACGTGGGGGTTGCACTCAGAGACGCAGGGCGGTCGGTGACCAGCTGGTGCCGACGCCACACCATCGGCGGTGACGGAGCGGTGGCAGCCGTCCGTCGCGGACTGCGGCAGGGCGAGCCGGGAACGCTCAGCCGCGAACAGGAACTCGAACTCATCGACGTGCTCCGGGGTGTCCACCCCGACGAGTTCGGCCTCGACGAGGAGCTCTGGACACGGCAGAGCCTGACCGCCCTCATCGAGCGCCGGTTCGGGCTGGCGATGGACGCCGGCACCGTCGGGGCGTACCTCCGGGCCTGGGGCCTCGGGCCGCGCGAGCCGCGCGAGCGGGCCTGCGGCCTGTGCGTCGGCGCGGTCGAGCGCTGGGTACGCAGCGAGTACCCGGCGATCACGCGGGCGGCCCAGGAGCACGCCGCGGAGGTCTACTGGATCGGCCGGGTACGCCTGCGCGGCACCATGCCCGCCGCCGACGTCGTCTCGGCGGTCTCCTCGCGGGGGCGGGTGCGGTTCATGGTCACCACGCCGTCGGTGGACCCGCCGCTGCCCCGGGACTTCGTGCTGCGGCTCAGCGGCGCCGAGGAGCGCACGGTGCACCTGATCGTGGACGGCTCGTGGCCGCGCAACGAGTGGCCCCGCCGGCTGCCCCGGCGGGTCGTGCTGCACCCGCTGCCGAGCTGCGGTCGCGCCGTCGCCGCGGCCTGATCCGACGAAGATCGACTCGCGGGGGTACCGATTCGGTGATCCGGGAGGGGGTTTGCTACTCTTCTCGGGTCGCTGAGCCCCCGTAGCTCAGGGGATAGAGCACCGCCCTCCGGAGGCGGGAGCGCAGGTTCGAATCCTGCCGGGGGCACCTCACAGAAGACCTTCACGAGCCCGACAGCCACTTGGCTGCCGGGCTCGTTCCGTTGGCGGGCGAGCCGGCTCCTTGACCACCATCCACTGCTTTACTACGTTACTAGTAAAGCAGTGAGGAGCACCGTGTTCGTCTTCCGGCTCGACACCCACTCCGGCGTGCCGCCGTACCTGCAACTCGTCCAGCAGGTCCGCCAGGCGGTGCTGCTGGGCTTCCTCCAACCCGGTGACCGCCTCCCGCTCATCCGCGAGGTGGTCGAGGACCTGGCGATCAACCCGAACACCGTCGCCAAGGCGTACCGGCAGATGGAGCAGGAGAACCTGGTCACCGGCCGGCCCGGCCAGGGCACGTTCGTCAACGAACAGCAGTCGGCCGCGATGTCGGCGTCGACGTACACGTCGCTGCGCCGCGGCCTGGCGACCTGGTTGCGCCGCGCCTACGCGGCCGGCCTCGACGAGCAGGCGGTCGACGCGCTCTTCACCTCCGTCCACCAGCAGACCAGGAACGAGGACGTGGCGTGACGGCGACCGACTTCGCGCTGCGGACCCACGGCGTGGGCAAGCGATACCGCAAGGGCTGGGCGCTGCGCGACTGCACCCTGTCGCTGCCGACGGGCGGCGTGATCGCCCTGGTCGGGCCGAACGGCGCGGGCAAGACCACGCTGCTGCGCCTGGTCGTCGGGTTGCTGGCGCCGAGCACCGGCACGGTGGAGGTCCTCGGCCGCGACGTCACGGCCAGCACCCCACAGACGCTGTCCCGGGTCGGGTTCCTGGCCCAGGACCACCCGCTGTACAAGCGCTTCACAGTCGCCGAGATGCTCCGCTTCGGCCGTGCCTGCAACCTGCGGTTCGACCAGGGGCTGGCCGAGCGCCGGCTGGCGAAGCTGGGCATCCCGCTCGACCGCAGGGCCGGTTCGCTCTCCGGCGGGCAGCAGGCCCAGGTCGCTCTGGCTCTGGCCCTGGCGAAGCGGCCGGACCTGCTCGTCCTCGACGAGCCGGTGGCCAGCCTCGACCCGCTGGCCCGGCACGAGTTCCTCCAGGTCCTCATGGGCGCGGTGGCCGAAGGCGGGGTGACCGTCCTGTTCTCCTCCCACGTCGTGCACGAACTGGAGCGCGTCTGCGACCACCTGGTCGTGCTCAACCAGGGCCGGGTCACGCTCACCGGTGACATCGACACCCTCCTCGCCGAGCACCGGCTGCTCGTCGGCCCGCGCACGACGAACGACCTCGACCGGGCCGGCGCCGTCGTGGAGGCCGTCCACAGCGACCGGCACACGACCCTGCTGGTACGCGACGGCGGGATCCCGGCCGCGCCCGGGTGGCAGGCCCGGCCGGTCGCGCTGGAGGAGCTGGTGCTGGCGTACCTGCGCCGGCCGTCCGAGCCGGGCGCCGGTGTCCCGTCGGGGGTGGCGGCGTGACGTGGTTGATCTGGCGCCAGCACCGGACCGAGGTCTGCGTCCTGGGCCTGCTCGTCGGCCTGTTCGGCATCGCCCTGCTCGTGCTCGGGACGCAGGCCCACGACCTGTTCCCGGGCGGCGCCGCCCGCTGTGCGGGACAGGCCGGTGTCGACGAGGCCTGCGCGGCCTCCTTCCGCCGCCTCGACGACGGGTTCGGGTACGTCGAGAACCTGCTGGCGGCCTTCTACCTGGTCCCCGTCGTCATCGGCGCGTTCCTCGGTGCGCCGCTGCTCGCGCGCGAGCTGGAGGACGGCACCTGGCAGCTCGCCTGGACCCAGGCCGTGCCGCGGATGCGCTGGCTGGCGGCCAAGCTCGGGGCACTGGCCGGCGTCACAGTCGTGCTCACCGGGATGTTCACCGCGGTGCTCACCTGGTTCCGTCAGCCGTTCGACGCGTGGGAGGGGCGGTTCCAGTACGACGCCTTCGACCTGGAGGGACTCGTTCCGGTGGCGTACGCGCTGTTCGCGTTCGGTGTCGCCACCGCGGCGGGGGCGATCCTGCGGCGCAGCCTGCCCGCGTTCGGCGTCGCGTTCGGGGCGTTCCTCGCCGCCCGGATGTCGGTGGCGCTGCTGGCCCGTCCCGCGTACGCCACGCCGCTCACGTCCATGGAGCCGGTCCCCGCCGGCGGCTCGACGGGTCAGGCGGGGCACCGGCTCGTGCCCGGTGTCGCCGACTGGGTGATCGAACGCGGCTACGCGGACTCCACCGGGCACAGGCTGAGCAGCGCCGAGTACTACGAACTGGAGGACGCAGCCAACCGGGCCGGCAGCAATCTCAACCAGTTCCTGCACGCGCGGGGCATCCAGCAGTTCGGGGTCTACCACCCGGCCGACCGGTTCTGGACGTTCCAGCTCATCGAGGCGGCCCTGTTCGTCGCCGTCGCGGCGATCCTGATCGGTGTGGTGGTCTGGCGGGTCCGGCGCCGGATGATCTAGCTTCCGCGCCGGCGAACCGCTTTCACCTTTGTCCCCGATTCGCGGATGGGCAGGTCACGAGCTGGCTAACCTCGCGGTGAACGGGTCGAACCACAGCACCTGCGAAGGTGAGCCAGTTGCCCGAGACGCCGTCGACCAACCGTCCCAAGATGCACACGGGCGTCGCGTCGTCGCTGACCACCGCACAACGGTGGGTCCTGCGCGGCGTCGCCGTCGCCGACGCCCCCTGCGGCCTGTGGTTCCTCGAAGCGGTGGCCGCTCGCACCGGCACCACGCCGGACGAGCCGGTCGACGCGACGGCGGAGGAGCTGATCTCGCGCGGGTTCCTCGTCGACACCGCCGCCGGGCTGCGGCTGGCCTCGATCGCGCTGCGCGACGACGTCCTGCGGGACACTCCGCCGTCGGTACGCCAGTCGCTGCGCGAGGCGGCGGCCGAGGTGCTGGCCGACGCCGGGCGCTCGGCGCAGGCCGCCCGGCAGCTCCTGCGGGTCCTGCCGGCGGTGAGCCGGTCCGCGCGGGCGCTCGCCGCGCGGCTGGCCGGCGACCCGGCGGTCGGTCCCAGCCTCGCCGCGGATCTGCTGCTCGCCGTCCCCGTGCCCGGCCCGGCCGACGCGCGCCTGGCCTGGCTGGTCGACGTCGCCGACAACCTCTACCTGGCCGGCCGGGTGGACGAGACGCTGCGCATGCTGCACCGGGAGGTCGCCGCCGACCGGTACGGGCCACGTCAGCGGGCGATGCTTCTCGGGCGGCTCGGGGCGTACTACGCGACCCAGCGCCCCTCGCTGTCCCTGACGTACCTCGGGCGGGCGCTGAACCAGGAGCTGGACGCCGCCGGACGGAGCTGGACGCTCACCATGCTGGCGTCGCTGGCGGCCCGCTTCGGGCATCCCGACGCCACCGAGCTGGTGGCGGCGGCGGAACGGGCGCACGAGCGCAGCCCCTCCCCCGGCGGCGGAATCCGGCTGGCCCTGGCGAACGCGTCCCGCGCCACGGCCGCCGGCGACCTGCCCCGCGCCGCGCGGATCCTGCGGGAGGTGGACGCGGGCGAGCCCGCCGCCCGCATGCAGGCGGTCTTCCTGCGCGTCGACCGGGTGGCGAACCAGATCGCGCTCGGCCGGTACGTCGACGCGGCGACCGCGCTCGACAGCGTCGCCGCGGAGATCGACACGCTCGGCACGGTGGGGCAGCCGCTGGTGACCGCGCTGGACTGCGTCCTGCGGCTCGCCACGGGCGAACTCGCCGAGGCACAGGCACGCGCCCGGCTCGCGTTGGCCGGACGCGGCGCCGCCCTGCCGGCGCAGGCCCGGGTGGACCTGCTCGCCACGGTCGTGGAGGTGCTGCTGCGCCGGGGTGAGGTGTCCGCGGCCCGGGCGCTGCTGGCGGACGAACGCCCCGCCGTGGGCTGGCCCGACGACATGCAGTGGTTCCGGCTCGGCTGCGCCGCCGCGGGCGACCCGGAACCGGGCCGGCACGCGGCGCTGCTGGGAGCCGCGTTCGTCATGCCGGACCGGTCGACGGCTCCGCTGCTGCTGGTGCCGCACCACGGCCCGCGCCTGGTCCGCGCGGCGCTGGCGCTCGGCGACCGGCAGCGGGCCGAGACCCTCGCCGATCACCTGAAGCGGGCCGCCGGCATGACCAACAACGCGCTCTGGCGCGGCGTGGCGCACCAGGCCGACGGGCTGCTGACCGGTGATCCGGCGGCGCTGCGCGCGGCGGTACGGCTGCTCCGCACCACCTCCGCCCGGCCGGCCCTGGCCGACGCGCTGCACGACCTGGCGCGGTCGCCCGGGCTGCCGCCGGCGGAGGCGCCCGGCCTGCTCGCCGAGTGTGCCGCGATGTACACCCGGATGGGTGCCGGGGACGGGACGTGGGAGCCCGACGGCGCGGCCGGTGACGACGCCTGCCGCCCGGCCGTGGCCGCGCTGACCCCCGCCGAGGTACGGGTGGCCGAGCTGCTCGCGGTCGGTATGACCAAGCAGGAGGCGGCCCGGGACCTGTTCGTGTCGTTCCACACCGTCGACACCCACCTGCGTTCGATCTACGCGAAGCTCGGCGTCCGCAACCGGGTGGAGCTGGCGCTGGTCTGGGAGTCCCGGGACGGTGCCTGAGCGCGGACGCCACGGCCCTGTGGCGTCCGCGCTCAGGCGCGTGCTCAGTGCCGTTGCAGCGGGCTCTTCGTCTTCGGCAGCGCCTCGATCAGTTCGCGCGGCACGTTGATCGTGTCGGCGACCACCTCCGGCGGGATGTTCGCCAGCCACTGCGCGAGCGACACGTCCTCGAACTTCGCGGTCCGGAACAGCTCCAGATAGACGAAGGGCTTGTCGCCGATGTTCTCGATGTAGTGGCCCATGGAGATCGGCACGTAGCCGACGTCGCCGGTCTCCATGTTGAAGGTGCGGGCCGTGGCGTGGTTGGCGAAGACGCCCATCCGCCCCTTGCCCGAGATGACGTACTGCATCTCCGCCCCGTTGGGGTGCCAGTGCAGTTCCCGCATCGCGCCGGGCTCGATCTCCACCAGCGCGGCGGTGGTGGTGACCGCCGCGGCGAAGTTGCTCGAGTCGGCGATCCGTACGCTGCCGCCCTCGAACTTCTCCGGTGTCTGGGCGAGCAGGCTGTGCTTGAACGTGCGGGGCACGTCGCCGGTCGGGCTGAAGACCCGGTCCTCGGCCAGCGGCGGCGGCACCTGCCCCGGGAAGATGTACCGCTCGGACTCGGCCGGGAAGTTCGCCATCTGCTGCATGGTCCAGCCGAAGTTCTTGGCGATGACCTCCCGCGGCACGTGCGCGAAGAAGTCGGTCACCTGGAACGTCCCGTCCTCGGAGTAGCACCCGTCGTCGAAGACGAGCAGGAACTCGACGCCCTCCTCGAACGCTTGGATGTGGTGCGGGATGCCGGCCGGGAAATACCAGAGGTCACCCGCCTTGACGTCCTCCAGGAAGTTGCGTCCCTCCTGGTCCACCGCCGCGATCCGGCAACTGCCGGACAGGATGAAGGCCCACTCGGACTGGATGTGCCAGTGCAGTTCCCGGTAGGCGCCGGGGTCGAGCTTCATGTTCACGATCGCCAGGTCGTGGGCGATCGGCAGCAGGCGGTTCGTGACCTCCCGGGTCCAGCCGCCGCTCTCCCGGCGGGTGTGCGCCAGCGAGAACGGGAACACCAGGTTCGGCATGAGGCCGTGGTCGGTCGACGGCGGGTTCACCAGGTCCGGGTGCGTCTCGTCGATCGCCGGGTTGCGTGGGACCGTGCCGACCATCGAGTGGTCCTTCGCCGACCCCTTGCCGACAGGGTCAGTGGATCTGGGCATGACGGATGTCCTTCCGGGTGAGGGCCGCCGGCTCGGCGGCCCGGGACGGGACGAACAACGCCCGCAGGTGTTCCGGGCTGTGAAAGGCCACCGCGAGCGGAGTCGCGACACACAGGAACAGCGACGCCGCGATGCTCCAGAAGGGAGCACCGGTGGCGACTCCGGCGACGGCCAGGACCGCGAGCGAATAGAACGAGACGCGGATTCTGGCGACGGGGAGCACGAACATGCTCTCGGCCTCCTTCGGCTTCGAGTCTCGCCGTCGAGACGCAATTGCGATGCTGCCGAATCGGATCCCCCCGGTGAATAACGCGATCGCGCTATTCACCGGAAAGGACGGGAAACCCTTTTCCCGGCACCTCCGCGCATCGCGCGCCGCACCGTTTCACGGGTGCGACCGGGGGTAGAGAGCGAGATGTCCAATAACGCGGAGGATCGCTGGCGGGTGGGGGAACACGACTTCCACATCCCGTTTCTGGCACTTGCGCTCGCCACCGGCCTCGCCGGCGTGGTAGACGCCTTTTCGTTCCTCAAGTACAAGGTGTTCGTGGGTATCCAGACCGGCAACGTGGCGTTCGTCGGAATGGGTGCCGCCGATCACTTTCCGCCCTGGCCGGCCGCGGTGGCGTCGCTTGTCGCGTTCGGTCTCGGCGGTCTGCTCGGCGCCGGGATCCGCCGCCTCCGCCCGGCCGGCCCGCTCACCCCGCCAGGGATGGAACTGCTCGCCATGCTGGCGCTGCTCGTGCTCTGGGGGCTGGTGGACCGGTCCCTCGACTCGGGGCGCGACTCGCTGACCGAGCGCACGATCCTGACCGCGCTGCTGGCGTTCCCGGTCGGCATCCTCGGCGGGCTCGTCGTCCGCACGTTCGGCGTGCAGACCGCCACGTCGTACCAGACCGGCACCGTGCTGCGCACCACGAAGGGCATCGCCGACTGGGTGTTCGAGCCGCAGGGCCGCAGCGCGGCCGGGCGGCTCGCCGCGACCGGCCTGCTCTGTCTGGTCAGCTACGCGATCGGCGGGTTCGTCGGCGCGGCCACCGAGACCCGCCCGATCTGGACGATGATCGTCACCTGGGCTCTTGCCGTGGTGCTCATCGCGTTCACCTGGGGCAAGCGGCCACCGGCGACGGCGACCCGGCGTCGCTGACGCGGACCCGCGTCACCCGGCCTCGCGGCGGGCCTTCGCGCGACGTTTGCCCTCGTGCATCGCCTGCACCCGGGCCACCGGGATGGTCCGGCCGTGCTCGACCAGCTCCGCCGGCAGCCGCTGCGGCGCGGGCATCGCCTCCGCCCAGGGATCCCGGTCGCCGAGCAGCGCGGGCACGGTCCGCACGGTGAAGTCGGCCGGGCTCGCGCTCTCCAGGTCGGCCCAGCCCACCGGGTACGACACCGGGGCGCCGGGCCGGATCCGGGGACTGTAGGCGGCCACCACCGTCGCGCCGTACGCCCGGGTGGAGTCGACGAAGACGCGGCCGCCGCGGTCGGCGACGATGAACGCGGTGGTCGCGGCCGCCGGGTCGAGCCGTTCGGTACGGGCGGCGAGCGCCCGGGTCGCCGCGGCGGCCTCCTCGGCGGTGGTGGCCGGGTCGACCGGCACGATCACGTGCAGCCCTTTGGCGCCGCTCGTCTTCACCGCCCCGGCCAGCCCGGCGTCGGCGAGCGCCTGCCGCACCAGCAGCGCGACCCGCACCACGTCGCCGAAGACGTCCCCCTCCGGCGGGTCGAGGTCGAGCACCAGGTGGGACGGGTGCTCGGTCTGCCCGGCGCGGGCCAGCGTCGGGTGGTACTCCACCGCCCGCTGGTTGGCGAACCAGAGCAGCGTCCGGCGGTCGTCGCAGAGGGCGTACGAGATCCGCCGGTGCGACGCCTCCGCCCACACCTCGGTGCGGCGCACCCAGTCGGGCGTGTACTTCGGCAGGTTCTTCTGCATGAACGGCTCCTGGCCGGGCCGCACCCGCAGCACCGACAGCGGCCGGTCGCGCAGTTCCGGCAGGATGCGGTCGCTCACCGCGTCGAGGTAGTCGACCAGGTCGCGCTTGGTCGCCCCGGCGCCGTCGAACAGCGGCTGGTCGAGGTTGGTCAGCGACACTCCGGCCCGGGTCTCGTCGGCGCCCATCGGACCACCATCCCGGGCCGGGCCCGGCTCGGCAACCCCGACACGGTGCCCGGCGCGCCTCGCCGCCGCGCACCTGCGACGATCGGGGCGTGGGTGAGGCAGAGGCGGACGGGTGCGGGTCCGGCGCGGCGGAGCAGGCCGGCGCCTGCACCGTGCGGGAGGCGCTGGACCGGGTCGGCGGCAAGTGGGCCATCGGCATCCTGATCGCCGCCTCGGCCGGCCCGGTCCGCTTCACCGAGCTGGAGCGCCGGGTGGAGGGAATCAGCCGGCGGATGCTCACGCTGACGCTGCGCAACCTGGAGCGGGACGGGCTGCTGGACCGGCACGTGCATCCCACGGTGCCGCCGAAGGTGGAGTACACGGCCACGCCGATGGCCCGGGAGCTGTACGAGTCGCTGGTGGCGCTGACGAGCTGGGCGGAGCGGCACCGCGAGGCGATCAGCGCGGCCCGGGCCGAGTACGACCGCAGGCACGGCGGCCCACCGGCCTGACTCAGTCCCGTACCGGAGTCGCCCAGTCGATGTGGTGGTCGACCAGCCAGGCCTGGGCGGCGCCGCCGTCGCGCGCCAGGTAGCGGGCGGCGAGCGGCATGCCCAGATCCCGGACCAGCCGTCCGACCGGTCCGGCGACCTTCGTGGTGCTGGTCCGCCGCCCCTGCGCGACCACCCGCTCCACCCGGTCGCGGCGCAGCCGCTCGTAGGCCCGGAACGCGGCCGGCACGTCCGGCAGGTCGCGCAGGCAGCGGGCGAGCTGGACGGCGTCCTCGAAGGCCATCGCCGCGCCCTGCCCGGAGGAGGGGGCGGCGGTGTGCGCCGCGTCTCCGATCACGATCATGCGGTGGCGGTGCCAGACCGGCACCGAGGGCAGGTCGTACGTCGGCCAGCCGTACTCGATCCGCGCGGTGTGGTCGAGGATCCGCGTCGCCGGTCCCGGATCGGCGGCGAGCAGCGCGCGGAGCCGGGACCGGGCCTCGTCCGGGCCGATCGCGGCGAGTTGTTCCCGGCTCGGCTCGACCGGCTGCGGCGGATTGGCGAACCACCAGACCTCGTCCTCCCCCACCACGATCCAGCAGAAGAAGCAGCGCCGGCCGAACATCATCTGCATCACGCCGCGCTCGTCGGGCAGGCGCAGCCCGCGGGCGAAGCCACCGGCGTTCAGCAGCGGTACGTAGCGCGGCGCGGGGGCGGCCGGGTCGATCAGCACGCGGACCCGGGAGCGCAGCCCGTCGGCGCCGACGAGCAGGTCGCCGTGAGCGGTGCGGCCGTCGGCGAACCGGGCGGTCACACCGCCGTCGGTCGTGTCGGCGCCGGTCAGCCGGGCGCCGTGGACGAACTCGACGCCCCGGCGCAGCGCCTCGTCGCGCAGCGCACGGTAGAGGTCGGAACGGCCGACCGTACGGCTGCCGGGGGCGCCGAACTCGGCGAGCCGGCGCCCCCTGTGGTTGTGCATGAGCATCCGGGGCGTCGGGTGTCCCAGCCCGGCCACCAGGTCGTCGAGGTCGATCGCGCGCAGCGCGTCGAGCCCGTTGGCCGAGAGCGTCAGGAACGCGCCCACCCCGACGGCATCCCGCGGGTACGCCTCGTACACCGAGGCGTCGATGCCGGCGCGCCGCAACGCCATGGCGGCGACCGGGCCGGCCAGTCCGGCGCCGACGACGACAGCTTTAGTCATGTGATGACTATACATAAAATGACTATGGCGCGACAGGGGGCACCTAGGGTGATGCCATGACGGTTCGTCGCTCGCCGCTGGCGATGATGGTGCTGGCCCTCCTGGTCGAGGAGCCGATGCACGCGTACCGGATGCAGCAGCTCATCCGGGAGCGGGAGAAGCAGGACGTGGTGAACGTCGCGCAGCGCAACAGCATCTACCAGACCATCGAGCGGCTGCGCCGCGACGAGCTGATCCGGGTGGCCGAGACCAGGCGCGAGGAGGGGCGGCCGGAGCGCACCGTGTACGCGCTCACGCCGGCCGGCCGCCGCACGCTCGACGGGTGGCTCGCCGACGCGCTCGCCACCCCCGCCCGGGAGTTCCCGGAGTTCCCCGCCGCGCTGTCGTTCCTGCCGATCCTGCCGCCCGAGGAGGCGGCCCGGCGGCTCGACGAGCGGGCGGGCGCCATCGAGGCACGGTTGCGCGAGCGTGAGGCGGCGCTGGCCGGGGTACGACTGCCCCGGCTCTTCCTGGTCGAGGACGAGTACCAGCTGACCCTGCTCCGCGCCGAGCTGGACTGGGTACGCGGACTCGTCGCCGACCTGCGCTCCGGCGCGCTCACCTGGTCCGGGGAATGGCTGGCCGACTGGACCGGAACACCGACCTGACCTGCGGAAACAGGCCGTTGTGGCGAACGCCACGCAAGGGATCTGACCGATCGGTCAGCACCTGACCGATCGGTCAGGCATGCTGGAGGACATGGCGCGACCCACCACCGCCACCCACGACGAGCTGCTGACCGCGGCCGCTCGCCGCTTCGCCGTCACCGGGTACAAGGGCACCTCACTCCAGGACATCGCCCGCGAGGTGGGTTGTTCCAAGGCCACCGTGCTCTACCACTTCGCCAGCAAGGACGCCCTGCTCTGCGAGCTGATGGCCCCGGCCATCACCGTGCTGGAGGAGCTGGACGCCCGAATCGCCGCGCACACCGGCGGCGAGGCCCAGCGCGTCGCCGCGGACGGCTTCGTCGACCTGGCGGTCCGCTTCCGCCGGGAGATCGCGCTGCTCCGGGGAGAGTTCCCCGACCTGCTCCAGCAGCCCGCGTTCGCCCACATCCAGCAGATCTCCGAACGACTCGTCGCCGCGTTCGCCGGCTTCTCCGACCGTCCGGAGGCACGCGTCGCGGCGCTCGTCGTGCTCGCCGGCATCGCCGAGACCTGCGGCGAGTTCCTGGACATCCCCGACGAACAGTTGCGACCCGCGCTGCTCGCCGTGGCGTACCGCGCGCTCGAAGTCACCACCTGATCCGAACCTGCGAGGACAAGGAAGGTCCATGGCGACCCTGCTGTACCGGCTCGGCCGGGCATCCCTGCGCCGGCGGCGACTCGTCGCCGTCGTCTGGCTCGTCGTACTCGTCGGCCTCGGCCTGGCCGCGGCCACGCTGAAGGGCCCGACGGCGAGCAACTTCACCATGCCGGGCACCGAGTCGCAGAAGGCGATCGACCTGCTCGCCGACCGCTTCCCGGCGGCCAGCGGCGCCACCGGCACGATCGCGGTCAAGGCGCCGCAGGACGGCGCGCTGACCTCACCCGCCGGACAGGCGGTGGTCAAGCAGGTCACGGAGGAGGCGGCCACGCTCCCCGGCGTGGTCGGCGCGGTCGACCCGTACCAGGCGCAGGCGCTCACCCCGGACGGCCGGTACGCGCTGATCCAGGTGCAGTTCGCCGGCGGCGCGGACGAGGTCACCGACGAGCAGCGCGACGCGTACGAGAAGGTCGGCGCGCAGGCCGAGGCGCAGGGCTGGCAGATCGCCCCCGGCGGTGAGGTGCTCAACGCCGAGCCGGAGGTCGGCTCGACCGAGGCGATCGGCGTGCTGGTCGCGGCGATCGTCCTGGTGATCACGTTCGGCTCGCTCGTGGCGGCCGGGATGACCATGCTGAACGCGCTGATCGGCGTCGGCGTCGGCATGGCCGGTCTGTTCGCGCTCAGCGGCGCGGTCGAACTGACCAGCACCGCGCCGATCCTGGCGCTGATGCTCGGGCTCGCGGTCGGCATCGACTACTCGCTGTTCATCACCTCCCGGCACCGGCAGAACCTGCTCGACGGGCTGTCCCCGGAGGAGGCGGTCGGCCGCGCGGTCGGCACCGCCGGCTCGGCTGTGGTCTTCGCCGGCGCGACCGTGGTGGTGGCGCTCGCCGGCCTGGCCGTGGTGGGCATCCCGTTCCTCACCGTGATGGGCCTGGCCGCGGCCGGCACCGTCACGATCGCCGTGCTGGTGGCGATCACGCTGGCCCCGGCACTGCTCGGCTTCGCCGGCCACAAGGTGCTGCCGCGCAAGCTGCGCGACCGGAAGGCGGTCGAGGACCCGGCCACCGGCTCCGAGGACCGCTCCGGCTTCGGCTTCCGCTGGGCCCGGTGGGTGACCAAGCTCCGCATCCCGGTCATCCTGGTCGGGCTGCTCGGCCTCGGCCTGCTCGCGATCCCCGCCCAGGACATGCGCCTGGCGCTGCCGGACGCCTCCGCCGCCGCCGAGGGCACTCCGGCCCGGGTCAGCAGCGACCTGATCCGGGAGGGCTTCGGCCCCGGCTTCACCGGCCGGCTCGCGGTCGTGGTCACCGCCGACTCCCCGCAGGCAACCCAGGCCGCCATCCCGCAGGTGACCGCGCTGGTGCAGAAGACCGACGGGGTGCTGGCGGTGGCCCCGCCGCAGGTCGACCCGTCGGGCCGTACCGCGCTCATCGGGGTGATCCCCAAGACCGGGCCGACCGACGAGGCCACCGAGACGGTGGTGCACGACATCCGCAAGCAGGTGTCGGGCATCCAGAACGCCGACGTGCTGCTCACCGGCGTCACCGCGGTCGGCATCGACGTGTCGGAGAAGCTCTCCGACGCGCTGCCGGTCTACCTGCTGCTGGTGGTGGGCCTGTCGATCCTGCTGCTGATGCTCGTGTTCCGGTCGATCCTGGTGCCGGTCAAGGCGGCGCTGGGCTTCCTGCTCACCGTAGCGGCCACGTTCGGCATCACCGTGGCGGTGTTCCAGCAGGGCCACCTGGCCGACCTGGTCGGCCTGGACACCCCGGCCCCGCTGGTCAGCTTCCTGCCGATCCTGCTCATCGGCATCCTGTTCGGCCTGGCCATGGACTACGAGGTCTTCCTGGTCTCCCGGATGCGCGAGGACTTCGTGCACGGCGACACCGCGCAGCAGGCCACCATCAACGGCATGGGGCACGGCGCCCGGGTGGTCACCGCCGCCGCGCTCATCATGATCTCGGTGTTCGGCGGCTTCGTCTTCCTGGAGGACCCGATCATCAAGTCGATGGGCTTCGCGCTCGCGATCGGTGTCGCCATCGACGCGTTCGTGGTCCGGATGACGATCGTGCCGGCGGTGATGTCGCTGCTGAACAATGCCGCCTGGTGGCTGCCGCGCTGGCTGAACAAGATCCTGCCCAACGTGGACGTCGAGGGTGAGGGCCTGCGCGCCCACCTCGCCGAGAAGCAGCACGCGAACGTGTGATCCGCACGGGTGGGGCCCCGCCGGGGCCCCACCCGGTCACACCCCCGCCGGATACGTCTCCATCTCACCGGGTGTGACACAGGCCGGCAGCGGGTGCAGCGCTGTCGTCTCGTCGCACCAGATGAACGCGTCGTAGCGCTCACCCAGCCGGGTCGGCACGTAGTTGCCCCAGGACTCGAAGCTCGGGTCGTACACCACCCCGACGGCCCTGTGGTCCGCCTCGCCGGTCACCCACTCCGGCTGGTCGTCGCCGCCGAAGACCAGCACCGCACGGTCCGGCATCAGCTCGTGCAGCCGGTGCTCCACCGAACCCTCCCGGGCCGGCGGCACCACCATCGTCTCGGCCGGCGAGCCCCAGCGCGGCGCGGCCACCACGCTGCCGCGAAAGCTGCCGAAGCCGATCAGCGCCACCGCGTCCCGGCCGTGCCGTTCCCGGCCGAGCTGCCCGATGTTGACCATGCCGTCCGCCGCCATGTCGGTGGCGCGGGCGTCGCCGACGTGCGTGTTGTGCGCCCACACGATGCCCCGCGAGCCCGGCCCGTACCGGTCGAGCAGCCGGTCGAGCGTGTCGGCCATGTGGACGTCGCGCACGTTCCACGACTCGGGCCCGCCGCCGACCATGGCCCGGTAGTACCGTTCCGCACCGGCCACCACCTCCGCGTTCTGCCAGGCCGAGAAGCGGTCCGGGCCGTCCGCGGCGGCCTGTTCCCGGGTACGCGCCAGCAGCCGGACCACCTCCTCCTCGCACCGGGCGGAGACGAACCGGCTGGCCATCCCGTACTCCTCGGGCCGCTTGCCGTACGGCTCGAAGCAGCGGTACGCCTCCTGGGCCGCCTCCAGCGAGGCCGGATCCTCCTCACCGAGGTAGTCGAAGATGGCCTGCATCGACTCCCAGAGGGAATACACGTCCAGCCCGTGGAAGCCGGCCCGCTCCCCCTCGGGGCGCTCCAGGTTCCACGCCCGCAGCCAGCGGCAGAAGCGGGCCACCTCGGCGTTCGCCCACATCCAGGTGGGCCAGCGTTCGAACTGTTCCAGCGCGGCGAGCGGATCGGCGAGCCCGTCCGGCGCGCCGACCACCGACCGGTGCACCCGGTCGCAGTCCGGCCAGTCCCCCTCCACCGCCACGAAGTCGAACCCCTGTTCGGCGATGAGCCGCCGGGTCAACTGTTCCCGCAGCCGGTAGTAGTCGTAGCTGCCGTGCGTCGCCTCGCCGATCATCACCACCCGGGCGTCCCGCACGCGGTCCAGCAAGGGGTCGAAGTCGCTCGGCGCGCCGAGCCGCTGTACCAGCATGTCAGCGGCTACCCGGGGCCCGCCGGGACAAACCGCCGCCGCGGCCCGGCGGCAGCGGGCATGCCGCCGGGCCCAGCGGGTAGCCGGGCGGCATGACCGTCACCGGCGCGCAGTTGCAGGAGTTCCTGGCCGGGCTGGACTACCCGGTCTCCCGGGAGGACCTGGTCCGCTGGGGCCAGGAGAACGGCGCCAGCACCGAGACGCTCCAGCGGCTGCGCACGCTGCCGGCCGAGGAGTTCGACACCCCGGCCGAACTGGTCGAGGCGCTCGTCACGCTCGCCGGTTGAGCGGCGCGTGCAGCAGCCGGAACAGCACCAGCCACTGTTCCGGCCAGACCAGCCCGACCGGGGTGTCCGGCGCGATCCGCGCGGCCCGCAACGCGCCGTCGACCCGCGGCCGGGGATGGCCCGCGCGCAGCGAGGCCGCGAGCGAGCCGCCGGCTCCGCCGAAGCCCAGCTCCACCATCCGCCGGTACGCGGGCAGCGCCGCCGGCGCCACGAGTGGCGTCGTCCGGCGCTCCAGCCGCAGGATGCCCCCGTCCACGCCCGGCACCGGCCGGAACGCGGCCCGGGGCACCCGCCCGGCCAGCCGCCAGTGGTACTCGGGCCAGGTGAGCACCGTCAGCCGGCTCCACCGGCCGTGGTCGCCGGTGCGCTTGCGGGCGTAGTCGAGCTGGGTGAGCAGCGTCGCGGCACGCAGCCGCGGAGCGGACAGGCACCAGCGGACCACCGCCGCGGTGAGGGACCAGGGGATGTTGCCCGCCACCGAGAACGGACCGGCGGGCGGGGACGCGGCCAGGAAGTCGGCCGCCCGTACCTCGACGTTCGGCAGCGGAGCGCAGGCCGCTGTCAGCTCGGGCAGCACGGCCGGGTCGACCTCGTACGCGATCAGCCGCCCGCACCGCGCGGCGAGCGGCCGGGTCAGCCGGCCGCGACCGGCACCGACCTCCAGCAGCAGGTCGTCCGGGCCGGACCGGACCGCGCGGACCATCCGCGCGACGGCGGCCGGGTCGGCGAGGAAGTTCTGGGACAGTACGCGACGGGACCGGTCGCGTGCGGTGGTTCGGCGGGGCGCCACGGGTTCGTCCTGTCTGTCGCCGGACGGCGACGGGTACGGACCGCTGCGCGGGTGTCGCCCCGCCGTCGAGGCGGCGTGGGGCGGATCGAGCGGGCGGTCCGAGCGGATCGGGACTCGGACGACCCTGGACAGTGGCCGGGACGCGGCGCATGCCGGAGACCGCCACCTCGGCGAGGTGGCGTGGTCGAACCACGGGTACCGCCACCTCGGCGAGGTGGCGCGACCGGCGCCCTTCGGGGCGGGTCGGGAACCGGGGGTCGGGTCAGACGCGGGCGGCGTACCGGCCGGCCAGGGCCGGGCGCCGGAACCGCGGACGGGCGTCCAGGAGGAGCCCACACGCGGCCGGCGCGGCGGCCACGCGGATCAGGGCATGCGTGAACATGCCGCCACGCTAACGACCGGGCCCGGCCCGGGCGACCGGTTTTCTACAGGTCGACGGTGCGTCCCTGCGCCCGGGCGGTCTGCGCGGCGTCCAGCACCGCGACCACCTCGCGGCCGAACCGCACGTCGCACCGGTGGTCGCGGGTGCCGGCGTCGACCTCCTCCAGAAGCTGGTCGAGCGCGGCGCCGAACGCCTGGAGCGCGCTGCCGTCGCCGGGCGGCACGGTCTCGGTGCCGTTCTCGCCGAAGAAGACGAAGTCCCGGGTGACCGCCTCGGACGGCGCGTCCAGGGTGAGCGAGAGCGAACTGGTCGCGCCGCCGTCGTGAGTGAGCAGCAGGTGCACCAGGCCGCTCGGACCGTCCATCGCGGCGACCCGGGTGACCCGGCCGAGCACCGGCAGGATCAGCGACAACGCGTGCGGCCCGATGTCCCAGAGCGCGCCGCGTTCCCGCCGCCAGGTCGAGTCGCCGTACGGGTTCCCGGGCTGGAAGATCGACGCGAACATGGTGGCGCGGGCGTGCTGCCAGCCGCCGGCCGCCGCGGTCGAGGCGAGGAAGCCGGTGACGTTCGGGTGGAAGCGCTGGGTGAAGAAGACCACCGACGCCACCCCGGACGCCTGCGCCGCGGCGACCACCCGGTCGGCGTCGGCGAGGTCGAGCGCCAGCGGCTTGTCCAGCAGCAGGTGCCGCCCGGCCGTGGCGGCCCGGACGGCGATGTCGGCCTGCACGTCCGGCGGGAGCGCCACGGCGACCGCGTCGCAGGCGTCGATCAGCGCGTCGACGTCGGTGAAGGCCGGTACGCCGTGCCGGGTGGCCAGCTCCTCAGCCTTCGCCGGGTTGCGCCCCCACACGCCGGCGAGCCGGGCCCGCGGGTGCGCCTCGATGGCCGCGGCGTGCGTCTCCGCCGCCCAGTAACCCGTGCCGAACAACCCGAACCGCACCCCGACCCCCCTGCCGTCGACGTCCGCCACCGGCGTACGCCGGGACCGTGATCCACGCTAGTCCCCCGGCCCGTCCGGCGCGCCCCGACCCGGCGGGCGAGCCGCTACTACACCGGTTAGTAGGCTGTGCCGGTGAACGACACCGTGTCGACGACCAGCGCGGCGGCCGCCTCCCCGGTGGACGGGCCGCTCGCCACGGTCGCGATCGTGATCTCGCTGGCGGTCGCCGTATGGGCCCTGGTGGCGGCGGTACGCCACCGGCCGCCGGACCGGATCCAGTTCATCGGCCTGGCCGTGCTGGAGGTGGCGCTGCTCGCGCTCACCGTGACGGCGCTCGTCGCGCTCGGCGGCGGGGACCGGCCGGGCGAGCCGGGCGCGTTCTTCGGCTACCTGGCGACGCTCGTCTGCCTGCCGCCGCTGGCCTGGGTGCTGGCCCGGATGGAGCCGACCCGCTGGGGCTCGGGCATCGTCTGCGCGATCTGCCTGGTCACGCCCGTGGTGGCGGTACGCCTCCAGCAGACCTGGGAGGCCCTCGGTGGCTGAGACCACGACCGAGCAACGCGCCACCAACCGCGGGCCGGGCCGGTTGCTGATCGCCGTCTACATCCTCTTCGCCATCGCCGCGACCTCGCGGGCCGGGTTGCAGATCGCCACCAAGTTCGACGAGGCACCGGTGGCGTACCTGCTCTCCGCGCTCGCCGCGCTGATCTACATCGTGGCGGCGGTCGGGCTGGCCCGGGCCGGGCACGCCGGCCGCCGGATCGCGCTCGCCTGCTGCACCGTCGAACTCGCCGGGGTGCTCGGGGTGGGCGTGCTGAGCATCGCCGACAAGGAGCTGTTCCCGGACGAGACGGTCTGGTCCGACTTCGGCAGCGGCTACGGCTACGTGCCGCTGGTGCTGCCGGTGCTCGGCCTGTTCTGGCTCTGGCGCACCCGGCGCGACCCCGCCTGAGCGAGCCCGCGCCGGGTGGGGCCGGTCAGTCCTTCGGACCGCCCGCGACGTAGATGACCTGGCCGGAGACGAAGGACGCGCCCTCGCTGGCCAGGAACGAGATGGTGTGCGCGACGTCCTCCGGGCGGCCGGGACGGCGTACCGGGATCTCGGCGGCGGCGTGCTTCTGCAGGTCGTCGAAGTCGACCTTCATCCGCGCCGCGGTCGCCGCGGTCATGTCGGTGACGATGAAGCCCGGCGCGACCGCGTTGACAGTCACGCCGAACGGCCCCAGCTCGATCGCCAGCGTCTTGGTGAAGCCCTGGAGGCCGGCCTTGGCGGCCGAGTAGTTCGCCTGGCCCCGGTTGCCGAGGGCGGAGGTGCTGGACAGGTTGACGATCCGGCCCCACTTCGCCTCGACCATGTGCTTCTGTGCGGCCTGGCTGAACAGGAACGCCCCGCGCAGGTGCACGCCCATGACCGTGTCCCAGTCGCCGTCGGTCATCTTGAACAGCAGGTTGTCGCGCAGCACACCCGCGTTGTTGACCAGCACGGTCGGCGCGCCCAGTTCGGCGGCGATCCGTTCCACGGCGGCCTCGACCTGGGCCCGGTCGGACACGTCGGCGCCGACGCCGAGCGCCCGGCCGCCGGCCGAGCCGATGGCGTCCACCGCCTCCTTGGTGGCGGACTCGTCGATGTCGACCACGGCGACGGCCATGCCGTCGGCCGCCAGCCGGCGGGCGGTCGCCGCCCCGATGCCGCGCGCGGCTCCGGTCACGATGGCGACGCGGGGCTCCTCCGACATGCTTACCTCCCGGTAACTTGTGGCTCGATCGAAGGAGCTTAACCCGCCGGTACGCCGCCCCCTACCGCTCGTGGCCCCGGCAGAGCCGGATCCACCGGTAGCCGTACCCGCCGAGCTTGAGCCGGTCGAGCTTGCCCACGTCCTCGTAGTTGCGGTCGCTCAGCACGTCGATCGGCAGGTCCGCCTCCGGCGCCAGCGTGCTCAGGTCGACCTCGACGTCCTCAGTGCCGAGGTTGTGCAGGAACACCATCGTCCCGGTACGCCCGTCGGCGCGGTGCGCGAGCACGCCCGGCGGCATCGGCACGTCGATGTGGGTGGTGCTGCCCGACCCGGTCTCCGGCGCCTCCCGCAGCGTCCGGATCATCCGCTCGAACCAGCCGAGCAGCGAACGCGGGTCCTTGCGCTGGGCGGTGACGTTGACGTTCTGGTAGCCGTACTCGCCCTTGTCGATCACCGGACGGACCAGCTTCTCCGGCTCCGCCGTGGAGAAGCCGGCGTTGTCCTGGTAGGACCACTGCATCGGGGTACGGATCGCGTCGCGCCCGTCCAGCGACAGGTCCTCCCCCATGCCGATCTCCTCGCCGTAGCGCAGCACCGGCGTGCCGCGCAGCGAGAACTGCAACGAGTACGCCAGCTCGATGTGCCGGCGGTCGTTGCCGAGCATGGGCGCGAGCCGCCGGCGGATGCCCCGGCCGTAGAGCTGCATGTTCTCGTCCGGACCGAACTTCGCCAGCACGTCGTTGCGCTGGTCGGCGGTGAGCCGGGACAGGTCGATCTCGTCGTGGTTGCGCAGGAACGTGGCCCACTGGCCGCCGGTGGGCAGCTTCGGGGTGTCGCGCAACGCCTCGATGATCACTTCCGGGTCCTCCCGGGCCAGAGCGAGCATCAGCCGGCCGTTGAGCATGAAGTCGAACAGCATGTGGATCCGGTTGCCCGAGCCGCTGCCGTCGCCGAAGTAGACCGGCAGCTCGTCCGGCTCGACGTTCGCCTCGGCCAGCAGGACCGAGTCGCCGCGCCGCCACTGCACGTGCTGGCGCAGGTCGGTGAGGAAGTCGAAGTCCTTCGGTGAGTTCGGGTTGCCCGGCTCGGTGCGCTCGATGATGAACGGCACCGCGTCCATCCGGAAACCGGAGACGCCGAGCTGGAGCCAGAACGAGGTGATCTTCTTGATCTCCGCCCGGACCCGCGGGTTCTCGATGTTCAGGTCCGGCTGGAACTTGTAGAAGCGGTGGTAGTACCACGCCTTGGCGGTCCGGTCGTAGGTCCAGGTCTCGTGCTGTTCCCCCGGGAAGACCATGCCCTGGTGGCGGTCGTCCGGCTCGTGCTCGGCCCAGACGTACCAGTCCCGGTACGGCGAGTCGGGCGACGACCGGGCGGACTGGAACCACGGGTGCTGGTCCGAGGTGTGGTTGACCACCAGGTCGATGATCACCCGGATGCCCCGGTTGCTCGCCTGGTGCAGCAGTTCGGCGAAGTCGCCGAGCGTGCCCAGCCGCGGGTCCACGTTGTAGAAGTCGGTCGCGTCGTACCCGTCGTCCTCGTTCGGCGAGGGGTGGATCGGGTTCAGCCACAGGCAGGTCACGCCGAGGCGGGCCAGGTAGTCGAGCCGGCCGATCAGCCCCTGGAAGTCACCCACCCCGTCGCCGTCGGAGTCCGCGTACGTGTCGACGTCGAGGCAGTAGACGACCGCCTCCTGATACCACCTGTCACCCATGCGGCTACTACTTCTCCGAACGCGCGCGGCGGCAAACCCGGTACGGTGCCGGAATGGAGGAGGAGGCGTACGACTGGTTCGCCGGCACCTGGCTGAACCCGCCCGAGCGGGCCGAGCCGGTCGGCGGCGGCCTGCTGGTCGAGCCGCGCGGCGGCAGCGACTTCTGGCGGCGCACCAGCTACGGCTTCGTGCACGACGACGGCTCGGCGCTGCTCGCTCCGTTTCCGGTGGGCAGCGCCGTGGAGGTGTCGTTCCGGCTCGACTACTCGGTCCAGTTCGACCAGGCCGGCGTGCTGGTGCGGGTGGACGAGCGGCGGTGGACCAAGGCCGGGGTCGAGGTGAGCGACGGTTCGCCGCAGGTGGGCGCCGTGGTCACCGACGAGTTCTCCGACTGGTCGGTGGCGCCGGTGCCGGACTGGTCGGGCCGGGAGGTGACGGTCCGGGTGAGCCGGGCCGGCGACGCGCTGACCGTGCGGGCCCGGTGCGAGGGCGAGCCGTGGCGGCTGGTCCGCGTCGCCCCGCTCGATCCGGCGGCGGCGGCTTCGGCCGGGCCGTACTGCTGTTCGCCCAGCCGGGGCGGCCTGCTGGTCCGCTTCACCGGCTGGCGGCGGGGTCCGGCGGACGCCGCGCTGCACCCGGAGGGCTGAGTCACAGGTGTGGCGGCCGCCGGTCCGGGTAACACCTTCGGATCTCCGGCTCTCGCGTGGAAGGACCGCCATGGCCCTGGCCCAGGACGTCGACCCGAACCAGTTCACCGGGCTGACCGGCTGGGTGGCGAGCGTGATCGACTCGTTCGGCGCGGTCGGTGTGGCGCTGCTGGTGGCGCTGGAGAGCATCATCCCGCCCATCCCGAGCGAGATCGTGCTGGCGATGGCCGGCTACCTGTCCGCCGAGGGCCGGTTCAACGTGGTGCTGATCGTGGTCGCCGCGACTGTCGGCTCGCTGCTCGGCGCGCTGGTGCTCTACTGGCTCGGCGCGGCGCTCGGCGAGGACCGGCTCAAGCGCTGGCTGGACCACATCCCGCTGGTCGACCTGGAGGACCTGGAGAAGGCCGACCGGTGGTTCGAGCGGCACGGCCGGTGGGCGGTGCTGATCGGCCGGGTGGTGCCGGTGGTGCGCAGCCTGGTCTCCATCCCGGCCGGCGCCAACCGGATGCCGCTCGGTGAGTTCATCCTGCTCACCACGCTCGGCAGCGGGGTCTGGAACGCCCTGATCGTCGGCGCCGGGTTCACCCTCGGGTCGCGGTGGGAGGACGTCGACAAGTACAGCCAGTGGTTCAACTACGCGATCTTCGCCGTCTTCGGTTTCATGATCGTGAGCTGGGCGGTGAAGAAGGTGCGCCGGCGGCGCGCCCGGCAGTCGGTGACCACCGGGCGCTGACCGCCGCGCGGGCTCAGAAGCCCGCGGTGATGCCGGTGAACTCCCAGGTGTTCTGCGCGATGCCGGAGCAGTTGGCGACCACGCCGCCGCCCGGGCAGGGCCGGTCCCGGTTGACCGACCAGAACGTGAACCGGGCCAGGCCGCGGGCCTTGGCCCAGTCGCGGATCTGCGTCCAGGTGGCCGGTGAGGTCAGTTCCTGCTGGTCGGAGAGGCCGTTCATGCCGGACAGGCCCATGTGCGCGTACGCGGTGGCGTCGGACCAGCCGAACGCGTTCTTCAGCGCGGTCTTCAGGCCCTCGGCCGCGTTCACGGTGTTCTGGTACATGTTCGCGCCGCCGCCGAAGTCGAACGGCATGATCGTGAACACGTCGATCCCGGCGCCCTTGGCCGCGGCCTGGTTGATCAGCCGAGTGCCGTAGTACGACGGCCCGGTGGTCGAGGTGCCGAACGTGATGATCGTCTTGATGCCCGGGTTGTTCTGCTTGACGATCTTCAGGGCGTCCAGGATGCGGTCCTGCACCACCTCGTTCTCGAACTCGTCGCTGTTCTCGATGTCGATGTCGATCGCCTTCAGCCCGTACGCGTTGATGACCTGCTGGTACGCGCCGGCCAGCGCGGCGGCGGTCGAGCAGTTCGGGCCGAGCTTGTTGCCGCTCCAGCCGCCGAAGGACGGGATGACGTCGCCACCGGCCGCCTTGATCGCGGCGATGGTGGCGGCGTGCGTGCCACCGGTCAGCGGGCCGGTGCCGTCCCAGGCCGGGGTGCAGCCGCCGCCGGAGAGCACGAACGCGATGGTGAACCACTTGATCCCGGTCGCGCCCATCACGGTGGACGGCGCGGGCGGGTCGCCCCAGCCCGGGTAGAGGTAGGGGGCGGCGGCCATCGCGCCACCGCCGCCGGTGCAGCCGCTGGTGGTGGCCGCGACCGCCGCCGACTTCGCCGACTCGCCGGTGCCGTTGTACGCGGTCACGGTGTAGCTGTGTCCGCTGCACGCGGCCAGCCCGGAGACGGTGGCCGAGGTGCCGGTGACGGTGGCCCTGACCGTGCTGCCCTCGTACACCCGGTAGCCGGTGACGGTGCCGGAGACCGCGTTCCAGGCGAGCGAGACCGACGACGCGGTGGTGCCGGTGACCCGCAGCCCGCCCGGCGTGGCCGGTGCGCCCGGGTTGCCGGGGTTGCCGCCGCCGGTGCAGGAGGCGCCGTTGACCGTGCAGTTCACCGGGTCGCCGGTGCCGCTGACGACGAAGCCGAAGCTGGTGCTGGCGCCCGGGGCGAGCGCGCCGTTCCAGGACTGGTTGACGGCGGTGACGTGCTGGCCGGAGGTGGTCAGCCGGGCGTCCCAGAACGAGCCGAGTGTGCTGCCGGCCGGCAGGTCGAACTGGACGTTCCACGAGGAGATCGCGGCGGAGCTGTCGTTGGTGACGGTGAACCGTGCCTCGTACCCGCTGCTCCAGCTGGAGGTGCGGACGAAGGCGGCGGTGGCGGCGGAGGCGGGCGGCGCGGCGAGCAGGGCACCGGCGACCACGGCTGTGGTCAGCGCGGCGGCGAGCGTCGCCAGGCGGGGGCGGAGTCTCACGGCGTCCTCCAGGGGACGGGCGGGGGCGGAGAGGAATTCACAACCGTCGACGTGCGCCTATTATTAGGAGTGTTAACTGTTTCTGTCCAGCACCGGTGCGGCCCGAACCCCGGAGGGGTCCGGGCCGCGTCTCGACCGGGCTCAGCGGCGGAAGGTGAACCAGTTGACGTTGACGAAGTCGGACGGCTGGCCGCTGCTGAACGTCAGGTAGACGGTGTGCCGGCCGGTCACCGCGCCGACGTTGCCCGGCACCGAGCGCCAGGTCTGCCAGCCGCCGGTGTTGCCGACCGCGAAACTGCCGATCGGCGGCGCGGTCGGGCTGTCCACCCGGACCTCCACCAGCCCGCTCACCCCGGACGCCGCGCCGGAGGCGACCCGGGCCACGAAGTCGCGCGGGGGCGTCGAGCCGAAGTCGACGTTGTCGTAGCGGGCCCAGTCGCCGTTGGCGAGCCAGCCGATGTCCTGGCCGCCCTCGGCACACGTCTCCACCTGCACGCCGTTCTGCGCGTTGAACGACTCGGCCTGGATCGTCGCGTACGCGTCCCGCACCCCGCCCGGCGGCGGCGTGGTCGGCGTGGGCGACGGGTTGCTCCCGCCACCCCGGGTGTAGACGGCCACGTAGTCGACGAGCATGGACCGGCCGGGCACGGTCGAGGCGGTCGGCGTCGCCGAGCCGGCCACGCCGTCCGGGAATCCGCCGCCCATCGCCACGTTGAGCAGCAGGAAGTAGCCGGCGTGGTTGGTCATCTGACTCCAGTACGGCTCACCGACCTGGTTCTGCCCGACGGTGTGGAAGAGCTGGCCGTCGACGTACCAGCGCAGCTGCTGCGGGCTGACCGAGGCGTCCCACTCGAACCGGTAGGTGTGGAAGGCCGACTGGCAGGTGCTGCCCGGGCAGGCCCGGGACGCGCCGATGCCGTTGAACTCCCCGC
This sequence comes from Micromonospora sp. CPCC 205554, assembly GCF_036902745.1. Taxonomy (NCBI): domain Bacteria; kingdom Bacillati; phylum Actinomycetota; class Actinomycetes; order Micromonosporales; family Micromonosporaceae; genus Micromonospora; species Micromonospora sp. CPCC 205554. The sequence goes on from NZ_JBAKHP010000010.1 coordinate 66,147, forward strand.
ACGGGCCGCCCGGCGCGACGCCGCAGTGCAGCACACCCCAGACCGAGTTGATCCCGTTGACGTTCTCCATCACGTCGAACTCGCCGATGCCCGGCCAGTTCTGGTAGTTGCCCCGGTACGGCGAACCGAGCGCCCAGAACGCCGGCCAGTAGCCGGAGGCCGCCGCGCCGGTCACGTTCGGCATCTGGATCCGGCCCTCCAGGGCCAGCACGCCGCCCGACGGCGCCTTGAAGTTCGAACGCACCGTCTCGATCCGGGCCGAGGTCCAGCGACCGGCCGAGTCACGCAGCGGCGTGATGCGCAGGTTGCCCGAGCCGTCGTGAGCCAGGTTGGCGGTGCTGGACGTGTAGGTCTGGATCTCGCCGGTGCCCCAGTTGGCCGGGCCGCCCGGGTAGCTGGTGCCGGTGTCGATGATCCAGTTGGCGGACGAGGGCAGCGTGCCGGCCGAGCCGGTGAAGTCGTCGCTCCACACCAGGCTCCAGCCGGACGGCGTCGGGGGCACCGCCGCCTGGGCGGTCATCGAGACGCCCGCGAGGGCTGTGGTGAGCGCGAGGACGCCGGCGGCCAGGGCGAGCCGGCGGCGCGGTCGGGGCACGGTGACGGAGGCGGCCGGGGCCGCCGGGATCGGGTTCATTCGGGGTGCCTCTCTGCGGGGACGGGACCGGGAGAGCGCTCTCTGAGAGCGATTTCTACGCGCCCGCCCCCGCACTTGTCAACGCTTGTCGATGGCTGCCGCCGGTTGCGGCCGGCGCAGCACCACCTGCTCCAGCGCCGTCCACGCCGTGGTGGTGACCAGATAGAGCACCGCCGCCAGCGGCACCACGAGCGCGACGAGCACGGTGCCGTACGGCAGCAGGGGAAGCAGCCGCCCGAGCACCGCCGCGCCCGCACCCTCGGCCGGCGTCCCCGCCACGGTGCCGGTGGCGGCCGCTGCCCGGCGCATCCGCCGCGACGACCACCAGGCCAGCGCGAGCAGCGCGGCCAGCAGCACGCCGAACACCAGCGGCACCGGGCCGGCCAGGCCGTCGCCGAGGTGCCACCCCAGCGGTACGCCCGCGAGCCGCTCGCCCAGCAGCTCCGGCGCGCCGTCACCGGTGGCGAACACGCGGTACATGACCAGGAAGAACGGTGCCTGCAACAGGGCCGGCAGGCAGCCCGCGACCGGGCTGGCCCCGGCGTTGCGGTAGAGCGCGAACAGCTCGCTCTGGAGACGGGCCGGATCGTCGGCGTACCGGCGCTGGAGTTCCCGTACCTCGGGGGCGAGCGCGGTGCGGCGCCGCTCCCCGCGGACCTGGGCCACCGTCAGTGGCGAGATCAGCAGCCGGACGCCGACCGTGAACAGGACGATGGCGGCGGCCGTCGCGGCGCCGCCGGTGAGCCGGGCGAGCACGTCGGCGAGCCAGGTGACGACTGTGGCCGCGGCCGAGGCCGCGGAGTGCAACGGTGCGAAGGCGAGCATGGGTGGACCCCTCGACGGCGATTCCGGGTGTCCCGGGCGGCGACGTGCCGCGCGGCGGGACGGATGACGACGGAATCGGCCGCGAAGCCTGGAACGGAGGCCCGCCGACGCGGGCCGGGAGGTGGCTACGCGGCCGAGGGGTGCAGGCCGGGTGCGCGGGGGCGCGGACGCCCCGGCGCGTCCGGGTCGACCTGCCGGGGCACCCCGCGACGGCGGGCGCGGGCACGCAGAGCGGCGGCGAACCGGGTGCCGGGCGGCGTGGGCAGGGCGCGGACCCGCAGCGCGAGCAGGGTGGCGAACAGCAGCGCGGCCACGACCGCCGCACCGGCGAGCAGCCCGGCCGGCCGGTCGGCGAACAGGGCGAGGGCGTACGCCCACGCCCCCGTCAGCACCGCCAGCATCCCGGCCACGCGCCCACCCTAGCCCGCTGTGTCACGCCCGGGCCCTCACGCGCCCGCGCCGGTCCGGCGCTCGGCGGACCTGCGCCGGTCCAGCGCTCGGCGGTCCGGGTCCGGACGACCCGAACGGGCGAACCGGCGCCGACACGCCGCCCGGCGCGTTTCCGGGCACGGACACGGTGGGTAACAGTTCCTCGACCACGCGGCACGGTGCCGCGAGCGGTCCGGAGGAGACGGTGGTGACGATGAGTGGCTCAGTGGCGGAGCGGGAGCGGAGCGCCGCACCGGGCGGAACCGACCTGCTGACGGTCGGCGTCGAGGAGGAGTTCCTGCTCGCCGACCCGCACACCGGGACCGCCGTACCCGCCGTCGACCTCGTGATGGAGCAGGTGCCGGCCGAGCTGCGGGGTCAGGTGGAACGCGAGTTCCAGACCAGCCAGATCGAGATCGGCAGCCCGCCCGGGCTGGACCTGTCCTCGATCCGGCACTCCCTGTCGATGCTGCGCGCCGAACTGGCCGGCGCGGCCGAGCGGGCGGGCGTACGACTGCTCGCGATCGGCACCGGACCGGTCGACGGGCCGGTGCCGCCGGTGGTGGACAAGCCGCGCTTCGACCGGATGATCGAACGGTTCCGGCTGCTGGTGCCCGGTCCCGGCAACAACGGCATGCACGTGCACGTCGGCATCCCCGACCCGGACACCGGCGTGCAGGTGCTCAACCACGTCCGGCCGTGGCTGCCGATCCTGCAGGCGGTCACCGCGAACTCCCCGTTCTCCCGGGGCGAGGACACCGGGTACGCGAGCTGGCGCTCGGTGGAGTGGGAACGCTGGCCGTCGGTCGCGCCCACCCCGTTCCTGGAGTCGCACGAGCACTACGAGCGGCTGATCCGGCAGCTCATCGCCAGCGGCGTGATGCTGGACGAGGGGATGCTCTACTGGTACGCCCGGCTCTCCGCCAAGTACCCCACGGTGGAGATCCGCATCGGCGACGTCTGCCCCTCCGTGGACGACGCGGTGCTGGTGGCGGCGCTGGTCCGCGCGCTCGTCGCCACCGCGCTCACCGACATCGCCGCCGGCCGTCCGGCCGTCAACACCGACCACCACCTGCTGGTGGCGGCGCACTGGCGGGCGGCGCACGACGGGCTGGAGGGCGAGGGCGTCGACCTCACCGACGGTGAGCTGCGCCCGGCCTGGGAGCTGCTGGACCGGCTGGTGGACCGGCTGCGCCCGGAACTGGAGCGGCACGGCGACCTGGAGCGGGTGACCGACCTGCTGGGCGGGCTGCGCCGGCACGGCAGCGGCGCGGCGCGGCAGCGGGCGGTGTTCGCGCGTACCGGCAGCCTCGTCGACGTGGTCGCGGACGTGGCGCGGCAGACCCGTGGCTGAGCGGCCACGCGGCCGTGGCCCGGCGTGACAGGATGGGCGACGTGGCCGAGCGCATGATCGTCATCGGCGGCGACGCCGCCGGCATGTCGGCGGCGTCGCAGGCGCGGCGCCGCCGCCGCGACCGGTCCGACCTGGAGATCGTCGCGTTCGAGCGGGGGAACTTCACCTCCTACTCGGCCTGCGGCATCCCCTACTGGGTGAGCGGCCTGGTGGAGGACCGGGACGAGTTGATCAGTCGTGACCCGCGGACCTTCCGCGACGAGTTCGGCATCGAGGTCCGCACCCGGCACGAGGTCACCGCCATCGACCTGGACCGCCGCGAGGTGATCGCGCGGGACCTGGACGGCGGCGGCGAGGTCCGCGCCGGTTTCGACACCCTGGTGTACGCCACCGGCGCGTCCCCGGTGCAGCCGGAGTGGGCGCGCGACGACGTGTCGGGCGTGTTCGGCGTGCAGACGCTGGACGACGGCGCCGCGCTGATCGGCTGGCTGGAACGCGAGCCCCGGCCCCGGCACGCGGTGGTGGTCGGCGGCGGCTACGTCGGTGTCGAGATGGCCGAGGCGCTGGTGCAGCGCGGGCTCAAGGTCCAGTTGGTGGAGCAGGCCGACCAGCCGATGTCGACGGTGGATCCGGACATGGGCGAGCTGGTGGCCGAGGCGATGCGCGGCACCGGCATCGGCGTCCGTACCGGCCTCACCGTCACCGGACTGGCGGAACGGGACGGCCGGATCTCCGCGGTGGTCACCGACGAGGGGCCGATTCCGGCCGACGTCGTGGTGCTCGGCCTCGGGGTACGCCCCAACACCGCGCTCGCCGAGGCCGCCGGCCTGCCGATCGGCCCCTCCGGCGCGGTCCGGACCGACCGCCGGATGCGGGTGCCGGGCGTGCCCGGTGTCTGGGCGGCGGGCGACTGCGTGGAGTCCCTGCACCGGGTCAGCGGCATGCCGGTGCACATCCCGCTCGGCACGCACGCCAACAAGCAGGGCCGGGTGGCGGGCATCAACATCGGCGGCGGGTACGCCACCTTCCCCGGCGTCATCGGCACCGCCGTCACCAAGGTCTGCGAGCTGGAGGTGGGCCGCACCGGGCTGCGCGAACGGGACGCGCGGGAGGCCGGCTTCGAGTTCGTCACCGTGCTGGCCCAGTCGACGAACCGGGCCGGCTACTACCCCGGCTCCCGGCCGATGACCGTCAAGCTGATCGCCGAGCGGCCCAGCGGACGGTTGCTCGGGGCGCAGATCGTCGGCTGGTCCGAGGCGGCCAAGCGGGTCGACGCGCTGGCCGTGGCGCTGTGGAACGGCATGACCGTGGACGAGATGACAGCGCTCGACCTGGGCTACGCGCCGCCGTACGCCCCGGTCTGGGATCCGGTGCTCATCGCCGCCCGCAAGGCGGTCGACGCGCTCGCCGCGGGCGGCAGATGAGAAGTGTCGGTGGCCAGTGGACGGTGGAGCGCACAAGTTCTACGAGGTGGTGGTCGACGACACCGCGGCCGGTGCAGTTCCCCAAGGGCATCCGCGAGCCGGGTGCGCGCTACCTGGTCACCGAGGTCCGTGAGTCCGGCCGGGGCGGCTTCTACCGGGCGTACGGGGACATCCGCCGGCTGGGCTGACGAGACATCGGCCGGGCCGGGCCTGCGCATCGTCGCCGCACCGGTCAGGATGTCCCGATGCGGTGCGACATTCCCGAAGGGCTGCGCTGGGTCGAGCGGACCGAGGCCGGCCGGGCCTGGCTCGCGGAGCTGCCCGGCCGGCTGGCCCACTGCGTCACGCGGTGGGAGCTGACGGTCGGCCCGCCGTTCGCGTACGCGTTCGCCTCGCTGGCGCTGCCCGCGACGCTTCCGGACGGCACCCGGGCGGTGCTGAAGCTCCAGTACCCGGACGACGACAGCGTCCACGAGGCCACCGCGCTGGCGCACTGGGACGGGCGGGGCGCGATCCGGCTGCTCGCCCACGACGCCGATCGGCGCGCGCTGCTCGTCGAGCGGTGCGACCCCGGCACGCCGCTGTACTCCCTGACGGCCGACGCGGCGCTCGACGTCGCGGTCGGCCTGCTGCCGGGGCTCGCGGTCCCGGCCGGTGCGCCGTTCACGCCGCTGGCCGAGGAGGCCGCCGGCTGGGCGGAGCGGATGCCGGGCAACTGGCGGCGGGCCGGCCGCCCGTACGAGCGGCGCCTGCTCGACGCCGCGCTCGGGCTGCTCGCCGACCTGGCACCGAGCCAGGGCGAACAGGTGCTCGTCAACCAGGATCTGCACGCCGGCAACATCCTGGCGGCCGGGCGCGAGCCGTGGTTGGTGATCGACCCGAAGCCGCTGGTCGGCGAGCGGGAGTTCGCTGTGGTGCCGCTCGTGCGCGGCGCGGAGCTGGGTCACTCCCCGGCGGCGGTCCGGCACCGGCTCGACCGGCTCAGCACCGAGCTGGGCCTGGACCGGGAGCGGGTACGCGGCTGGGCGATCGGGCAGACGGTGGCCTGGAGCATCGGCGGCGACCAGGTCTTCCCCGGCAACGTCGAGGCGGCCCGCTGGCTGCTCGACGAGATGTGACTCAGCCGGCCTGGCAGGTGGGGCACCAGTAGAGGTTGCGCCCGGCCAGCGTGCCCCGGCTGACCGCGGTGCCGCAGACGTGGCAGGGCGCGCCGGGGCGGCCGTAGACGTACACCTCGCCGCCGTGCCGGTCCACCCGGGGCGCACGGCCGGTCACCTCCGGCAGGTCGGTGTCGCGCACGGTGTCGATCCGGCCCCGCTCGACCGCGCGGGTCATCAGCATCACCAGGTCCGCCCAGAGTTCGGCCCAGCCGGCCGGCGTCACCTCCCGCCCCGGCAGCAGCGGCGGCAGCCCGGCCCGGAACAGCGCCTCGGTCACGAAGATCAGGCCGGTGCCGGCCACCACCGACTGGTCGAGCAGCAGCGCGGCCAGCGGGGTGGGGCTGCGGCGGATCCGCGCGTACGCCCGGTCCGGGTCGGCGTCGGCGCGCAGCGGATCGGGCCCGAGCCGGTCGCGCAGCGCCGCCACCTCGGGCGGCGTCAGCAGCTCGCAGGCGGTCGGGCCGCGCAACTCCAGCCAGTGCCGGTCGCTGTGCAGCCGCAGCCGCACCTGCCCGACCGGGGCCGGCGGCTCCCCCGGCCCGTCGGCGAACTTTCCGTACAGACCCAGGTGTACGTGCAACGTCAGCTCGCCCGCGTAATGGTGCAGCAGGTGCTTGCCGTACGCCTCGGTGCCGTCCAGGACCGTGCCGCTCAGGCGGGCCGCGCCCTCGGCGAAGCGCCCCTGCGGGCTGTCGGCGTGCACCTTGTCGCCCGCGAACAGCTCGGCGTGCCGGGCGGCGAGGCGGTGGATGCTGTGTCCCTCTGGCACAACGGCCAAGCGTAGCCAGCAGACCGTGCCGTCGGCGACGTCGGGCCCTGGGACGACGTTGAATCGACGGTCGTCGACTGAAAGACTGGCGTCGGTAGCGCTCGGGAGCCAGTGCGAGCCGCTCGATCTCGCCGGAGGGACAAGCGCGGGGTGATGCGCCACCCCGGCGCCGGGCAGTCACCTCCGGTGCTCCGCCCTGCCGCTGCGGCGGCCACATCGCGGTCCACCACTCCGGCGCCGACCGCCCCCGGCGCCCTCAGCTCGGGAGAGACAGATGCTCCGTACGCTCGGCGCGGCACTGGCCGCCGCGCTCGCCGTCACCGGCCTGGCCGCCTCGGTCGGCGCCGACCGTTCACCCGCCACCACGACGACGACGCCCGCCACGGCGGCGACGCCGACCCCGACGCCCACGTTCGCGTGCCCGCCGGCGCTGCCGGTCACCGGTCAAGTGACCGGGGCCACCACGACCAGCGTCACCATCACCTACTGGATGGTGCTCAGCCCGCCGTGCGGCTACGACCCGCCGCTCCTCATCAGCCTCTTCACCAGCCGCGAGGACGCCACCGGGTGGCGGGATCCGGTGGCCGAGGCCGTCACCGGACCGGAACGGTCGGGGACGGTGACCATCGGCGGCCTGGCCCCGGGCACCGAGTACTGGTTCCGGTTCGGCGACACCAAGGGCACGCGGGATCCGTACGTGATCGGCGGACCGGCGCGCACGCTGTCGCTCTGCTCCGCGACCGCCACGATCGACAGCAGATGGGGCGGCGGCTTCGTCGCCACGGTGACGGTGCGCAACGGCGGCACCGAGCCGGTCCCGGGCTGGCTCGTCTCGTGGCGCTGGTCCGGTGACGAGCGCATCCAGTCGGTCTGGGGCGGGGTGGCCGAGGGCACCGGCCAGGACGTCGCGGTCCGCAACGCCTCCTGGAACGGGACGCTGGCGCCGGGCGCTTCGGCGACGTTCGGCCTGCTCGTGGCGGCGAGCGCGACGACCGCCACCATCACGCCGGAGTGCGGCAGGTGACCGGCGTACGGCGAACGGCGCGGCAGGGCGGTCGCCGTCTCCTGGCGGTGTGGTCGGCGCTCGCGGTGGCCCTGGCGGCGACCGTGGTGGGGCCGGCTGCGGGTGCGCTGGCGGCGCCGGTGACGGTCACCAACGGCACCCAGTTCACCGACACCACCGGCGCCGTGGTGCACGCCCACGGCGGCGGCGTGCTCAAGGTCGGCGACCACTACTACTGGTTCGGCGAGAACCGCAACCCGGACAACACGTTCCGGGCGGTCTCCGTCTACCGCTCCACGGACCTGCGCACCTGGGAGTTCCGCAACAACGTGCTCACCCAGTCGTCGGCGGCCGAACTGCGGGTCGCCAACATCGAGCGGCCGAAGGTCGTCTACAACGCCGCCACCGGCCGGTTCGTGATGTGGATGCACAAGGAGAACGGGTCCGACTACAACGAGGCGCGGGCGGCTGTCGCCTCCTCGGCCACTGTGGACGGCGACTACACCTACCACGGCAGCTTCCGGCCGCTCGGGCAGCACATGTCCCGCGACATCACGCTCTACAACGACAACGGCACCGCGTACATGATCTCGGCCGCCGACGACAACTACGACCTGCACATCTACCGGCTCACCTCGGACTACCTGAACGTCGCCGCGCTGGTGGGCAACTTCTGGGACGGCGCGCACCGCGAGGCGCCGGCGATGTTCAAGCGGGGCCCCACGTACTTCCTGCTGACCTCGGGGGCGACGGGCTGGAGCCCGAACCAGGCCCGGTACGCCACCGCGCCGAGCATCTCGGGACCGTGGAGCGGCTGGACCGACGTGGGCAACGGCACCACGTTCAACTCGCAGCCGGCGTTCGTGCTGCCGATCCAGGGCACCTCCGGCACCGGCTACCTCTATCTGGGTGACAGGTGGGCGGGCGCCTGGGGCGGCCCGGCGAACGACTCCCAGTACGTGTGGCTGCCGATCAGCTTCCCGACCACCACCAGCATGAGCCTGACCTGGTACCCGTCGGTCACCATCGACGCGGCGGCGGGCACGGTCACCGGCAACTCGCCCACGTACCACCGCGTCACGGCCCGGCACAGCGGCCGGGTGCTCGACGTGATCAACGGCTCCACGGCCAACAACGCCGAGGTCAAACAGTGGGGATGGAACGGCGGCGGCAACCAGCGGTGGGAGTTCCAGGACGCCGGCGGCGGCTGGTTCCGCCTCGTCAACGCGGCGAGCGGCAAGTGTCTCGACGTCGCGAACGCGTCCACCGCCGACGGCGCCAACATCATCCAGTACACCTGCGGCAGCGGCACCAACCAGCAGTGGCAGTGGGCCGCGCGCGACGGCTGGTTCCAGCTGCGGGCCCGGCACAGCGGCAAGTGCCTGGACGTGGTGAACGCCGGCACCGGCGACGGCGCGGACGTCCAGCAGTACGCCTGCGGTGCGGGCACCAACCAGCAGTGGTCACGCACGGTGTCCTGACCGGCGGCGATCTCCGCACGCTCCGGTGCCGGTCGCCGGAGCGTGCGGGGCGGACCGGTGGTGTCGGTTTCGGCACACCTGGGTACTTCCTGCATGTCATGCGCGGCCTCCGCGCCTGGATCAGGAGGTGCCACAGTGAAGATCCTGTCCCGCCGGAACTCTCCGGCGACCAGTAGCGATACCAACGGCGACGGTGTCGTCGACGAACGCGACCGGACCGCCGAGCAGCCGACCGGCCGCCCCGTGGTCACCGACCGCGACGAGGAGCGGACCACGTACCGCAGCGCCGCCACCGCGACCGACGACGAGCGCGCCCGGGACGCGGGGGCCGACCGGGACGCCCGCGACCCCGGCGCGGTGACGGCGAAGGACGGCCGGACGGCGGCCACGACGGCCGACGGCCGGACCGTGGCCGCCGGCGACGAGCGGGACGCGGAGGCCCGGCGACGGGCTGCGGACCGGGGTGCGGCGGCGCGCGCGGTCACCGGCCGGCGGGTCGACGCGGACACGCGAACCGCTCCGGTGACCGACGCGCGGACCGTCGGCGCGACGCCCGCCGCCGAGCGCACCGTAGACCTGGACCGCGACGGCCGTCCGGACCGCACCGGCCTCGACCGGGACGGCCGCACGGACCTGGACCGGGACGGCCGGCCCGACGGTACGGATGCAGACCGCGACGGCCGGGTGGACCGGCCGGAGCCGTACACGACCAAGCGTCCCCGGGCCAGCCTGCTCGCCACGCTCGGCTTGATCGTCTCGGTGGTCGGGGCGCTGTTCGTGCTCTCCGGCACGCTCGCCGGGTACGGCATCGGCGTCGGCGCGGCCGGTGCCGTGCTGGCCGTGCTGGGCCTGATCGCCACCCGTCGCCGGCACGTGGCGGGCAAGACCGACGCGCTCATCGGCATCGCGGTCGGCCTGGCCGCCGTGGTGCTCGGCATCGTGGCGATGACCGGCCAGTTCGACTGGCCGACCACGGACGGCGACTGGGTGGGCCGCTTCCGCGAGTGGCTTGACTCACAGTTTGGCAACTGGTTCTGACGGGCACTGTCCCGATCGCCGACGCAGGGCGTCGGCAGCCTGATCAGCTCCGGTGGTTCACCGGCCGGGCAACACCTCTTTCGGGGGCGGCGGTTCGCCGCCCCCGAAGTGTGTCCGGCGTCGACGCAATGATCGCCCGCCGCTGACCTGTTCAACGCAACGATTCGCTGCTCAACGCAACTTCTCGCGGTGGATGTCGTCCACCCGGGCCGCATAACGTTGGACCACGGCGCCAGCCCGTGGGCCGACCGTGGCCGGGCGCGCCCGATACTGGGAGCACGACATGACGATGGACGCCATCCGCCAGCGCTTTCTGATGTGCCGGCCGACGTACTTCGCCGTCGACTACGCGATCAACCCGTGGATGGACCCCACCGCCCCGGTCGACGCCGACCTGGCGATCCGGCAGTGGGAGCAGCTTCGGCGCACGTACCTCGACCTGGGCCACGAGGTCGACCTGATCGAGCCGGTCGCCGGCCTGCCGGACATGGTCTTCGCCGCGAACGGCGGCACCGTGATCGACGGCAAGGCCATGGCGGTGCAGTTCCGCGACCCGCAGCGCGCCGACGAGGCGCCCGCGTACCGGGCCTGGTTTGAGGGCGCCGGCTTCGAGATGTACGACCCGAAGCACGTCAACGAGGGCGAGGGCGACGTCCTGCTGGCCGGTGACCACCTGCTCGCCGGCACCGGGTTCCGCACCGCGCACGCGTCGCACGCGCAGCTCCAGGAGGTCTTCGGCTACCCGGTGATCACCATGCAGCTGGTGGACCCCCGCTTCTACCACCTGGACACCGCGCTGACGGTGCTCGACGAACGCACCGTGGCGTACCTGCCGGAGGCGTTCTCCCCCGGCAGCCGGGCGGTGCTGCGCCGGCTGTTCCCGGACGCGATCCACGCCACCATGGCCGACGCCGAGGTGCTGGGCCTGAACGCGGTGAGCGACGGCCGGCACGTGGTGCTGCCGGCGCAGGCCACCGACCTGGCCGCGAAGCTGCGCGACCGGGGCTACGAGACCATCGGGATCGACCTGTCCGAGCTGCGCAAGGCCGGCGGCGGACCGAAGTGCTGCACGTTGCGACTCCGTCAGGGAAAGGCGAGCAAGTGATCATCGACGACATGCTGCGGACTCCGTCCGCGGTCCGGGACGCGGAGCGTCACACGGCGCACAACTACCACCCGCTGCCCGTGGTGATCTCGTCGGCCGAGGGTGCCTGGCTGACCGACGTGGACGGCCGCCGCTACCTGGACTGCCTGGCGGGATACTCGGCGCTGAACTTCGGCCACCGGCACCCGAAGCTGATCGAGGCCGCGCACGCGCAGCTCGACCGGCTCACGCTGACCAGCCGCGCGTTCATCCACGACCAGTTCGCCGACTTCTGCCGCGAGCTGGCCGCGCTGTGCGGCAAGGACCTGGTGCTGCCGATGAACACCGGCGCCGAGGCGGTCGAGACCGGCATCAAGGTCGCCCGCAAGTGGGGCTACCAGGTCAAGGGCGTCACGCCGGGCCAGGCCAACATCGTGGTGGCGGAGGGCAACTTCCACGGCCGTACGACCACGATCGTCAGCTTCTCCACCGACGAGGACGCACGCGCCGACTTCGGGCCGTACACCCCGGGTTTCACTGTGGTCCCCTACGGCGACCTGGACGCGCTGACCGCGGCGATCGACGAGAACACGGTGGCCGTGCTGCTGGAGCCGATCCAGGGTGAGCAGGGCGTCGTGGTGCCGCCGGAGGGCTACCTGCCGGGCGTGCGCCGGGTCTGCACCGAGCGCAACGTGCTGTTCGTCGCCGACGAGATCCAGTCGGGCCTGGGGCGTACCGGCGCGACGTTCGCCTGCGAGCACGAGGGCGTCGAGCCGGACATGTACCTGCTGGGCAAGGCGCTCGGCGGCGGCATCGTGCCGGTGTCGGCGGTGGCCGCGAACCGTGACGTGCTGGGTGTGCTCCAGCCGGGCCAGCACGGCTCGACGTTCGGCGGCAACCCGCTGGCCTGCGCGGTCGCGACCGAGGTGGTCCGGCTGCTCGCCACCGGCGAGTTCCAGCGCCGCTCGGCCGAGCTGGGCGAGCGGCTGCACGCCGGGCTGCGCGGCCTGATCGGCAAGGGCCTGGTGGCGGTACGCGGTCGCGGGCTGTGGGCCGGGCTGGACATCGACCCGGCGCTGATGACCGGCCGGCAGGCGTGCGAGCGGCTGATGGAGCGGGGTGTGCTCGCCAAGGACACGCACGGCTCGACCATCCGGCTCGCCCCGCCGCTGGTGATCACCGAAGAGGAGATCGACCACGCGGTGGCGCAGCTCGCCGCCGTGCTGGCCGGCTGAGGCCGTACCTCCGTACGCGAGAAGGCGCCGGGACCGTCGCGGTCCCGGCGCCTTCGCACGTGCGGTCACTGACGCGGCAGCCGCATCGCCATGGTCGGCGCCTCGGCCATCACCGAGTTCGGCGTGTACTTCGCGTCGCTGCTCATGTCGTCGGCGCGGCCCACCTGCACGCCCGGGTACAGCTCGATCAGGTCACCCTCGGCGAGCACCCGGGACTGCTGCGGCGCCAGCGCGAGCCGCTCGTGCTCCGCCATCGAGCCACCGGGGCGTACGCCGGAGCCGTTGGTGCTGGTGTCGGTGACCACCACCTCGCCCACCCGCAGCTCCAGACGGATGTGGCTGCGGCTGATCCAGCGCCGGGCCTCGTCGTTGAGCCACTGGCCGAGCGTCACACCGCCCGGCCCGTCCGGTGCCCGGCCGACCGCCACCGGCTCGGTCTCGGTGAGCGCGAACCGCTTGCGGACCAGCCCGCCGATGCGCACGGCGAGCACAGCGGTACGCGGACGCGGGCCGGCGTCGGAGAGCCGTGCGCCGTGCCGGGGGCAGGTCGGCGCGCCGGTACGCAGCGTGGGCGGCGGCTGCTCGGCCGGCACCCGGTCCACGGCGGCCAGGTCGGCGAACGCGCCGCCGCCCCCGCCGCCACCGAACAGCGCGCAGCCCGGCTCGGGGCAGCGCCACTTCCGGGAGAGCACCTTGACCCCGGCCGGCGATCGGCTGCCGGTGGCCGGGTCCTGGCCGCCGCCGACGTGCGCGATGAAGACCGGCCCGCCGGCGCCGGGCACCGGGGCGAGCACCCGGCCCGCCTGCCCGATCCACGGGTACCGCCCGACGAGCCCGTCCAGCCGCGCCCGGGTGAGCACCGGAAGGCCGAGCAGGTCGGCCACCTCCAGCATCCGGTCACCGGGCTGGTCGAGCACCTCCACCAGGCCGTCGTCGGCCCACCGGCGCACCACCATCCGCTCGTTGGAGGTCAGGTCGGCGTCGGACAGCAGCGCCCGGTGCACGATCGCGTAGACCGGGACGCTGTCCTCGCCGATCTGCCGGGACAGCGCGTCGATCACCATGCCGAGCCGCAGCAGGCTGGCCGGACGGCCGCCGTCCAGGTTCTGCCAGCGGATGACCTCGGCCAGGTCGACCACGGCCCGGGCCAGCGACGGGTCGGTGCACACCCGGCCCTCGATGGCGTCGAGCACCTTGCTGATCTCGAATCTCATGCCGCAGCTCCGCACGATGTCGTCCCGTGACGCGGCCGGGTCGTCGGACCCGCCGCGCCGCGCGCCACCACCGTGGCGCGCCCTCCACCATGCGACGACCCTACCGGCCACCCCCACCGGCGGCCTCGCGGCGCACTCCGGAAAAGGGGCGCACGCCACCGGGCGGGTGCCGTTACATTGATCGTCCGGCCCCCGGTGGGGGCCTTTCTTGCGGAGGAACATCACTGATGACGAAACGACGGCTGGCGACCACGGGGGTCGCGCTCGTCGCGCTGCTCGGCCTCGGTCTGACCGGGTGCGGCGACCGGACCGGAGCGGATGCGCCAGCCGAACGGGCCGCCGCTACGGGTTCCGCGAGCCCAGCGACGACGCCGCGTGACGAACTGACCGCCGCCATCGAGAAGCTCAACGAGCAGACGCTGCGGGTCAAGCTGGACTCGGCCATGCTCAGCGCGCACGGTGTGACCGATCCGCGGGCCCGCACCATGCAGACCACCCTGACGATGGCCGCGTTCGGTGAGGTGCGCATGCTGGTCATCGGTGCCGACACCTGGGTCAAGTTCGACGGCGAGCTGGGCGAGCAGCTCGGCGGTTCCCGGAAGTGGCTGCGCATGGACACCGGCAACGGCGTGATGCCGGTGGACGACCCGGGCGGGGTGAAGAAGCTGCTCGCAGCAGTGGTCGACGTCCGCCGGTCAGGTGACCGGTCGTACGCCGGGACGCTCGACTACACGCGCAGCGGCGCCAACGGGAAGGCACTCATGGCGGCGGGCGACAAGGCGAAGGCCCTGCCGTTCACCGCAACGGTGGACGAGCAGGGACGCCTCAGCACCTTCACCATGGACATGACGCCCATCGACGCGTCGCTCGGCCAGATGTCGGTCACCTACTCCGAGTTCGGCACGCCGGTGCGGCTGAGCCCGCCCGCGCCCAGCGCGGCGGAGGAGGCGCCGGCGGAGATCGCCGCGGCCTTCTCGGGCACCCGGTCCTGACCTGACGCCGGGCGGAGGCGCCCCCACTCGCCCCCGCCCGGCTCAGGCCGCGCGCAGCGGGCGGCCCACGTCGTGCAGGTGCGCCAGAGCCTGCCGGTACGACTCGAACAGCCCGGTCTCCGCGTACGGGACGCCCTGCTCGGCGCAGTACGCCATGACGAGCGGCCGGGCCCGGCGGAGGTTGGCGCGCGGCATGTTCGGGAACAGGTGGTGCTCGATCTGGTAGTTGAGCCCGCCCAGCGCCAGGTCGACGAACCGGCCGCCGCGGACGTTGCGCGAGGTCAGCACCTGCTTGCGCAGGTAGTCCAGCTCGTCGTCGGCGGTCGGCATCGGCATGCCCTTGTGGTTCGGGGCGAACGAGCAGCCCATGTAGAGCCCCCACAGCCCCTGGTGCACGGCGACGAACAGCAGCGCCTTGGCCGGGGACATGACCGCGAACAGCAGCCCGAGGTAGCCGGCGGCGTGCGCGGCGAGCAGCAGCGCCTCCGCCGCCCGGTGCCGCATCGGCACCCGCCACCGCCCGTCCGGCTCCCGGCCGACGAGTGCCTGCACGCTCGCCACGTGCAGCGCCAGCCCTTCCAGCAGGAGCAGCGGGAAGAACAGCCACGCCTGGCGCCGGGCCATCCACCGGCTCAGGCCGCGCGTGGCCGTCGCCTGCTCGTACGTCCACACCAGCGCGCCCGCGCCGACGTCCGGATCCTCGTCGGTGTGGTTCGGGTTGGCGTGGTGCCGGTTGTGCTTGTCCACCCACCAGCCGTAGCTGAGCCCGACCGCGAGGTTGCCGGCGACCAGTCCGGCCGCCTCGCTCGGCCCGCGCCGGCGGAACATCTGCCGGTGCCCGGCGTCGTGGCCGAGGAACGCCACCTGCGTGGTGGCCACCGCCATCACCACCGCCAGCGGCACCTGCCACCACGAGTCACCGACGAGCGCCACCACCGCCCAGCCGGCCAGGAACGCGCCGAGCGTGAGCGCGATCCGCAGCGCGTACCGGCCGGGCCGCCGCTCGAACAGTCCCGCCTCGGCGATCCGGCGGGACAGCCGCGCGTAGTCGCTGCCCCGCCGTGCCGCGGGTTCTGTCGCCGTGGAAGTAGTCATGTCGCCCCCGATGCCGCGAGCCACGCTCCGTACGCGACTCTCCGTCACCGATTCTGGCGATGATCGTCGCCGTGGGTAATCCCGCAGACCCCCGGCTCCGGGGTGGTGCTGTCCCTACCCCTCCGGGCCGGAGCGGCGCAAACGATCTTCGTCACATCGCCGCGAACCCTCTCGCCGATGGGCGCACCCTCTCTGACCAGCTTATCTGTACATAAAGATGAGGGCCATTCATCCGAACGGCCGAGGGGCAGGCCGCATAGTCATCGACAGACGGGAGACAGCGCGGTGCGTGGATTGACGGACAAGGTGGTGCTGGTGACGGGCGGCGGCTTCAGCCCGGACCAGGTGGGCTCCGGACTCGGCATGTCCATGTGCGTCGAACTGGCCGCCGAGGGCGCGAAGGTCGTCGTCTCCGACCTCTCCCTGGAGCGCGCCGAGGCGACAGTCGCGCGCGTCAAGGAAGCCGGCGGCGACGCGGTGGCGGTGGCGGCCGACGTCACCGACGAGGACTCGGTGCGCGCCATGGTGAGCGCCGCCCTCGACGCGTACGGTCGCATCGACGTGCTGGTGAACAACGCGGGCGTGTTCGGCGCGTACGTGCCGCTGCTGGAGATCGAGAACAGCCAGTGGGACCGCGTCATGGAGGTCGACCTGAAGGGCGTCTTCCTCGCCACGAAGGCCACGCTGCCGCACATGCTGGAGCGCGGCCAGGGTGTCGTGATCAACGTGTCGTCGGCGTCCGGCGTGGTCGCCAGCGAGGTCGGCGCGGAGTACACCACCGCCAAGCACGGCGTCATCGGGCTCACCAAGCAGATCGCCTACGACTACGGGCACCAGGGCATCCGCGCGGTCGGCATCGGCCCGGGCGTGATCAAGACCGCCGCCTTCGAGGGTGCGGAGATCACCAGCGACTTCCCGTTCTACGACCTGACCATGCAGGCGCCCGCCGGCCGGTACGGCGAGCCGCACGAGATCGCCCGCGCGGTCTGCTTCCTCGCCAGCGACGACGCGTCCTTCATCCACGGCCACACCATCCCGGTCGACGGTGGTTCGCCGATCAGGTGAGACGTACCGGTGTCATCCGGGCCCGGTCGCGGAAGCCGGGTGGCGTCTCGTTCAGACGCCACCCGGCTTCCGCGCAATCATTCAGGCTTCGACGACACCAGGACGCGATCGCGTACGAGTCGGATCCGCAGATCCTCCCGAACACCCAACCTCGCAGCCACCTCGCCCGGTTCGAGGTGCGCCAGCAGGAATACGAAGTGAAGGGGGAACGGCGGACGGCTTCGCGGGAGACCGTCCGCGTCGAGCGAGAGGTTGGCCCGCTCGCCGGCTTCGCACAACAGCGCGATGAACAGGGGGAAGAAGTCCTTGCCCACCAGTTCGTCGGCACCGTCGACGACAACCACCACCGGCCGCTTCCCGTGCCAAGCACCGTGGAGATCATCGAGACAGTCCACGAGGGCGTACCAGTTGTGACCGAAGTAGGAAGGAAACTCCAACTTCTCCGCGAACTCGCGGAACAGGCCGGCCTCGTCAACCATGTTCCCCGGGTCCAGCCGTCGGACGACACCGTCGGGCATCAGCGCTTCGAGTTGGTGACGGACCTCGCGATCGTCGGCTCGCGCGAGCACCACCCACGGTTCCACCGGTGAGGCGAAATCACCGAACGCCGCTGAGTTGATCACGGGTATTCTCCGACGTAGTAGAAGGAGCCGTAGTGATCCGGGGTGTAGTAGGCCGGCCCTGAGCCCGACTTCGGCGTCAGCAGACGCTCACCACCACGGATTGGCCTACCGCAACCCGCGAAGGAACAGGTCGGCAGGTCAGCCGTCGGATTGACATCCCACTCCCGGTACGCACCGCCGGGAAGGTCGTTCGCCTTGTTGCCCCAGCTCCCGTTACCTTCATATCCCGGCACCTTGCCGATACCGCCGGTTCTGTTCTTGACCTTCTCCAGCATGTCGGCCGCCTTCGCAGGAGCGGGTCCTTCGAGGATCCCCGGCCCGGAAGGGCTGCCCGACGACCCCCCGTGCTTACCACACAACGGCCCGGTGTTGTGCACCAGCACCGGGATGATTCCGGCCAGCACATAGTACGTGTGGATGTCGTCGACGGTGAGGTTGTAGACGGCGGTGACCTGCGTCCAGTGCCGCGTCCGTACCACCGTCAGGGTTCCGCCGTCGGGCGTCGCCACCTGGTCACCGGCCACGAGTTGCCCGGCGTCGATCCACCGGCCCTCGTCGTCCACCCAGAACGGGTGACCGTCGATCGCCTTCGTGGTGCCGTCCGCGAGCAGCACCAGCGTGCCGGCTACGAAGCTGTTGGAGAAACAGTCCCGTGCGGCGGTGGACGCCCCACCGCCCTGTGAGGCCCGGCTGCCCGGCGAGGCCCCGCTGGCCTTGCCGGCGCGTGCCGCGCCGGCACCCCGGCCGGCGCCCTTTCCGGCGAGCGAGTCGGTTCAGCGCCCCCCGTGGGTGCCGGAAGGAATCTAACAACCTTCGATGTCGCGGAGCAATAATTGCCGTCGATCAATTTTGACGCGACGAAGCCCTCTCACCACTGTGGGTGAGAGGGCTTCGTCGCGCGGGTCAGCCGAGCCGGGCGACCGCGTCGCGCAGCCGGACCAGGTCGCGCCGGCGCCGCTCGTAGGTGGCGGCCAGCCCGATCAGCAGCAGCCCGCCCACTCCCAGGAAGGCCCAGCGGGGCAGCAGGTCCCAGCCCCGGACCAGTTCGTACAGCGCCAGCGGCACCAGCGTGGCCGCGCCCAGCACCACCGGCGCCTGCCAGCGCCGGGTCGCCCCGCCGAGCACGACGGCGAGCGCCGCCGCGCCGAGCGCCAGCCGCCGCCAGGGCTGCGGCTCACCGGAGAACAGCACCGACACGAGGCTCGGCAGGAACGCCGCGCCGAGTCCCGGGCCGAGCGCCAGCCAGCTGGTCAGCCCGGGCCGGCGCCGCAGCGCCAGCAGCCCGGCGCCCAGGGCGAGCGCCGCCGCCGGCAGTGTGTACGCCTCCAGCACGACGACGCCGCCCGCGGCGAGCAGCAGCCACCCGCCGACCAGCTCGCTGCCGGCGGCCACCGCGGCCAGCACGCGACGCCCGCCCGGCGACTCGCCCCGGCGCGGCACCCGGACCGCGACGGCCGCGCCCCAGAGCACGCAGACCGCCGCCGCGTGCCGCAACGAGCCGCCGGCGAGCAGCAGCGCGAGCAGCGCCACGGCCTGCGCCGCCCCCTCCAGCGCCCACACGCCCGGCCGCCCGGATCGGCCCGCGCGCAGCAGCGGCGCCGCGTGCAGCGTCACGGCCGCGACGCCCAGGGCGGCGAACGCCGCGGTACGCAGCGGCAGCCCGGCCGCGAGCGGAGCGGTGACCGCGAACCCGGTCGCCGCCGTGACGGCGCCCAGCCACCCCGCGATCCGGACCACCACCGGCCGCCCGGCCGCGCCGGTGACGGCACCGGTCACCACCAGCGCCCCGAGCGCCGCGAGCGTCCCTGCCCGGGTGGCGAGCAGGCCACCGAACCCGGGTACGGCCAGCACCGCACCCAGCGGCACGAGCACCACCGGCCGCGCACCGGTGAGCGCGGCGACCAGCAGCGCGCCCAGCCCGAGGCCGAACGCCACAGCCGGCACCACCGGCCACGGCGTACCGGCGGCCGCCGCCAGTACCGGCAGCGCCACCGCGCCGAACGGCAGCGCGGCGAGCCACCACGTGACGCGGCGATCCGTCGCGGCGTACGCTCCGGCGGCGGCGCCCAGGAGCAGCAGCACCAGCCCGGCGCGGGCGGTCCCGGCGGAGGCTTCCACGGCAGCCGGCACCCCGGACCAGGGCCGCACCGGCAGGTCCACCAGCACCGTCAGCACCGCCGGTGCGACCGCGAGCAGCGCCAGGACGGCCAGCCCGACGCCGACCGCGGGCAGCGCGACCGCCGGCCGGGAACCGGCCCCGGCGGCGAGCGCCAGCAGCACCCCCACCGCGGCGTACACCGCCACCGGTTCCCCGCCCGGCGCGACGAGCGGCCCGAGGCCGACCCCGGCGAGCGCAACGGCGAGCCCCGTCGAGGCGTACCCGCTCAGGTCGCTCCACCGGCGACGGACGGCGAGGACGGCGACCACCGGCACCACGACGGCGGCGGCCGCACCCCGCAGCTGCCACCAGGCCGGAGCGCCGAGGCCGAGCAGCGCGACCGCCACGCCCGCCGGTACGGCGAGCAGCGCCACCGCGAGCGCGACGCCGCCGACGACCGACTGCGCGCCCTGTCCGCGCCGGCCCAGCGTGGCGAGCGCCGCGCCGAGCCCCACCGTGACGGCGAGCACGGCGACGGCACCGGCCGGGGCGGCGCAGCCGACCAGCAGCGCGTGCCCGAGCAGCACCGCCCCGGCCGACGCGGTGACCGGCACGACGACCCGTCCACCGCGCGGCCGGGCCACCGCCGCCAGCAGCAGCGCGGTGGCCGTCGCGAGGTCCACGACCAGCACCAGCGGCCACGGCGTCACCGTCACGGCCGGCACCGCGAGGGCGACCAGCCCGGCGGCCGCCACGCCGGCGAGTGGCCGGACGGCCCGTGGCGTCAGCAGCGCGACCGCCCCGGCGGTCAGCAGCAGGGCCACCGGAAGCTGCCAGCCCCAGGACGGAACCGGCACGTCCCGGCCGCCCTGCCAGGCCGGGAAGCCGGCACTCGCGGTGGCCGCGCCGACCACGCCGGTGAGCACGACCGCGACCTGGCCCAGCGCGGCGGCCACCGCGAGCGCGCCCACGAGCGGGCCGGTCCGGACCGGCGCCGGCAGCGCCCGGACCGCACCGGCGAGCGCCGCCACCACGAGACCGGCGGCGAGCAGCAACAGCCCCGGGCGCAGTTCGCCGACCGGCCGGATCAGCGCGAGGGCGAGCACCGGCACCAGCAGCCCGGTGGTCGTCGCGCGCCAGAGGCGGCCACCGGCGGCGAGCGCGCCGGCGACCACTGCCAGCGCCACCACCAGCAGCGGGCCACCGGCCAGCAGCGGCACGCCCGCCGCGTGGCCGACCGCCAGCGGCACCAGCGCGCAGCCGGCCGCCAGGACCAGCGCCACGCCGTGCCCGGTCCAGCCCAGCACCCGCCCGGCCACCAGCGCCGTGCGGCTGCCGGAGGTACGGCGGCGCAGCACGACCACCACCGCGAGGTCGCCGAGCGCCACGGCGGTCAGCACCAGCGCCCAGCCGGCGGCGGTGGGCCGGAACGCGGACGCGGCCAGCGGCAGCACCGGCTGCGCGAGCAGCCACGCCGCGAACCAGGGTGCGGTGAGGCGGCTGACCAGTGCGTACCCGGCCGCCACCGCCGCGCCAGCGCCCGCGACGAGTGCCGCGTACCGGCTGCCGGGCAGGCCGGTCACCCCGAACAGGTCCACCGACCAGGCGGCGTACCCGTCCAGGACCACCAGCAGCAACGCCACCGAGGCGAGCGTCTCGGCGGTGCCGCGCAGCCCGCGCGCCCGGGCGACGAGCGGCGCGACCAGAGCGAGCGCGGTGACTGCGAGCAGGACCAGTGCCCGGCCGGTCACCCCGAACGTGGCCCACGCGACGGCGGTGAACACCACGGCGGCCGTGCCGAGCAGCAGTCCACCGAGGACGAACAGCAGGCCCTGGACCGCGCGGGTGGAGGTTTCCGCGCCGCCGGGGCGTACCGCGGGGGTGGGTGGAACCGGACGCGGCGGCATCGGCGCCGGGAGCGGCGCGGGACCGGCGGGGCGCGGCGCGGGGATCTCCTGGCGGATCCGGGCGGCCAGCGCCGCCCGTCGCTGCCGGGCCGTGACCAGCCGGCCGGACAGATCCTGGTACGCGTGCCGGGCCGCCTCGACGCGCGGCGTCAGCTCGGTGATCTCCCGGTCCAGCCGGACCACCTCGGCGGCGGGCGGGTAGGGCGGACGGCCGCAGGCGCGGCATCCGGCGACGAGGTCGGCCGGGGCGCCGCAACCGGGGCAGGGGTAGCCGGTGTTCTCCACCTCGCCAGCTTCGTCAGCGGCGGGGCGGGCGGACAGAGTAGGAGTACCTAGGGCCGGGTCTGCTCGTGTACCCAGGTCGTGTAGGCGGGGTTGCCGCTGTCCTCCCGGCTGACCAGGATCTCCGGCACCTCGTACGGGTGGTTGGCGCGGAGCTGGTCGACCAGGGCGTCCACCCGGTCCGGCGCGGTCTTGAACCGCACCTGCCACTCGGCGGTGGTCTGGATCGCCGACTGCCACCAGTAGGTGCTGTCCACCGGGCCGCCGACCTGGGCGCAGGCCGCCAGCCGACCGGCGACGGCCGCGGCCGCCAGCACGTCCGCGACCCCGCGGGCGTCCACCACAGTCGTCACCACGCAGATCTGGTCCACCAGGGCACCCTACGCGGCGGACCTGGCACCGCGCTGAACACGCGCGGCGATTCCACTCAGCCGTCGGCCGCGCCGTTGCGGTTGGCCGCGACCCAGGTGTCGATGCGGGCCCACCAGTCGAACAGCCAGTCGATGCGCTCCTGCTCGCCGGCCGGGATCTCCTCCGGCGGCACCGACCAGAACCGCATCACGATCCGCTTGTCCATCGGCAGCTCGCGCCACACGTCCGCGACGGTGAGCATCTGGTCCAGACCGGTGTGCGCCACGAAGATCACCCCGGCGTCCGGCGCGGCGTCGAGCGCGGCGAGCAGCCCGCCCGGCTGCGGGGCGAGCACGTGCTGCATCCGTTCGGCTCGCCGCGCCATCCGTTCCAGGCCGAGCGACCGCAGCCGGTCGATCGCGCGCAGCCGCCGCGACGGGGTGAAGTTGCCGCCCTCCGGAAAGATCACGAAGGCGTCGTCGTCGTCCAGGCCGGTCGCCAGGTGCGCGATCTGCCGCACCACCGACTCCCGCCCGTCCGGCCCGGCCGCGATGAACCGGCTGGGCAACCGGTTGAGCAGCACGTCGATGGCCGGATCCCACTGGAGGGTCTCCTTGAGCACGATCCGGGGTTCCCGGTTGAACCAGTTCACCAGCGCGTGGATGAGGATGAACGAGTCGCCCGGCCCGGCGTGCCGGCAGACGACCAGTTCGGGGCGGCCCGGCAGGGCGGTGTCCGGGTCGGTGCCGACCACGTCGATGCTCAGCCGCAGCGTCCACCGGGCCTGCCAGAACATGATCCGCAGGAACCAGCCGGCCAGCACGTAGTGGGCCCGCTGGAAGGCCGGCGCGCGCTTGTAGACGCCGAAGCCCGAGGCGAGCCAGAGCAGGAACAGCGCGAGCAGCGCGGCGGCGTCCCAGACCAGGTAGACGGTGCCGATCCAGAGCAGCCGCAGCGGGCGCAGCCGTCCCGGCACCAGCGGTGACGCGGCGAGCGCCAGCAGCGCCCAGCCGGGCAGCGTGGTCACCACGAAGAAGGCCAGCAGCACCACACCGGGGGCGAGCACCAGCCGGCGTAACCAGCGGGGTGGCAGCGGCATTCAGCGCTCCAGCGCGGTGTCCAGGTATCGGCGGGAGGCAGTGTACGCCCGGCTGATCCGCCGTCCCACCGCCGCCGTGTCCCGGTACGCCCACGGGCTGTCGTCGCGCGGCTCCAGCCCGCCGGTGGGCAGCACGTGCACCTCGACGTCCTCGGGCAGTGCCGCCATCTCGCGGGCGAACCGGTGCCGGCGGGCGATCTCGAACGCCACCTGGGCGATCTCCCAGGGGCGGCGCGGCGGGCTCAGCTCGCGTTCGATCCGGCCCACCTGGAGCACGAAGATCTGCTTCGCGCCGAGCGCCACCGCCTCGCCGACCGGGATCGAGTTGACCACCCCGCCGTCGATGTAGTGCTGGCCGTCGATCTGGGTCGGGGGCAGCAGCCCGGGCACCGAGGCGGAGGCGAGCACCGCCGGCACCAGCGGTCCGGTGTGGAACCAGTGCTCGGCGGCGCGCTCGATGTTCGCGGCGCAGCAGCGGAACGGCACGGCCAGGTCGGCGAAGGTGGTCTCCTCGCCCAGCGCGCTCTCCAGCAGGCGGTACAGCGGGCGGGGCGAGTGCAGGTGGGTACGGGCGGCGAACCGGCGCAGCTGCCGGGCGACCGAGTCGCCGTACACCTCGCTGGCCTCGGGCGACGCCCAGAGGCGGACCAGCCGGTCGGTGACCGCCTCGGTCGGGTCGGCGGCGACCAGGGCGCCGTTGACCGCGCCGATCGACGTGCCCAGCACCAGGTCGGGTTTGATCCGGGCGCGGAACAGGGCACGCAGCATGCCCACCTCGACCGCGCCGAGCACTCCCCCGCCGCCGAGCACGAACGCCACCGGACCTGCTGCCATGCCGTTCATCCTGGCACGCGGCCCACACCCGGCCGGGCGGGCCGTCCCCGCTGGTCCCGGCCGTCACCGGGAGGCGTCGCTGATGCGCGCCGCGCAATCGGCTCCGCGGGGACTGTTGACAGGTAAGACACATTCACGCAACCTGATAGCGCTCCCGAGCCCAGGCAGGTGCGAGCTGATGGCGACACTCCAGGCCGGCCGTCTGCTGGCCCGGCGGTACCGGCTCATCGACCGGATCGGTGCCGGTGGCATGTCGGTGATCTGGCGTGCCCGCGACGAGGTGCTCGACCGGGTGGTGGCGGTGAAGGTGCTCGCCCCCTCGCTCGCCGCCGACGCGCGGTTCCGCGACATGGTGCGCGAGGAGGCCCGCTCGGCCGCCCAGCTCGACCATCCGCACGTCACCGCCGTGCACGACTACGGCGAGACGGTGGCCCCGGACGGCTCGATCACCTCGTTCGTGGTGATGGAGCTGCTCAGCGGCGAGGAGCTCGAACACCTGCTGACCCAGGGGCCGCTGCCCTGGCCGGCGGCGGTGGAGACGGGTGCGCAGGTGGCCGAGGCGCTGGCCGCGGCACACCGGCTCGGCATCGTGCACCGCGACGTGACCCCGGCCAACGTGATGATGACCGGCACCGGCGCGAAGGTGCTCGACTTCGGCATCGCCACCCGGATCGGCACGCCGGACGACGACGAGGACGGCGGCACGTTCGGCACCCCGGCGTACGTGGCCCCGGAACGGCTCGACGGCGCGCCCGCCCAGCCGGCCACCGACGTGTACTCGCTCGGCGTGCTGCTGTTCGAGACGCTGACCGGGCAGCCGCCGTACCCGGCGGAGACCTGGGAGCAGCTGAGCGCGGCGCTGGCGGACAGCCCGGAGCCCACACTGGACGACGTGCCGGGGCTGCCCGGCCCGGTCGCGGAGATCTGCCTGCGCTGCCTGGCCCGCGACCCGCGTCGCCGGCCCACCGCGCGCCGGGTCGCCGCCGTGCTGCGCGACCAGATGCTGCCCGCCGACCCGCAGGCGGCCACCATGCTGGCGCCGACCGTGACGCTGCCCGCGCTGACGTCCCCGCCGCCGGCGGGCCCGGTCGATCCGGCCCCCGCGTCGGCCCCGGCCGCGCAGCCGGTTCAGGAGCCGGGGCAGGACACCGCCGCGCAGCCGGTTCCGGCCGCCGCGCCCGGCCGGCGCCGGACCCTCACGCTGGCGGCCGTCGGCGTGACAGTGGTCGCCGCGGCGGCGCTGCTGGTACCCGCGCTGACACCGGACCGGCCCGCCGGCCCCCGGGTGCTGCCGACCGCCGGGCCGGTACAGCCGTCGCCCGCCGAACCGCCGCTGACCGAGGCGCCGCCCACCACGCCGCCGGCCGCGCCGACGACTCCGCCGCCGACCGGCGGCGCCCGCCCGCCGGCCGCCGGGCAGGCCGACGCCGCCGAACGGGTGGACGGGCTGATCGAGGCCGGGCTGACCGAGGGCCAGATCCGCGAGGACGTCGGAGTGGACCTGCGCAACCTGCTGCGCAACGCGGTCGCCGCGAACGGCGAGACCGAGGTGATCACCGCCGTGGACCGGCTCCGCGGCAAGATCGACGAGCGTCGCCGCGAGGGCAGCATCAGCCCCGGGTACGCGCGGCGACTCGACGCCGCCGCCGCGGAACTCGTGGCCGGGCAGACCTGACGGGTCAGCCGGCGACGGCGGGCGCGACCGCCCGCGGTGCCCGTGCGGGTGCCCGCGCGGCCAGGAAGCCCCGGTAGACCGCCTCGTAGTCGGCGGCCATCCGCTCCACCGAGAAGTTCTCCGCCACATGCGTCACGCAGTCCGCCGGGTCCAGGTCCGCCGCCGCCCGCAACGCCGCCGGCAGCTCGCCCGGGTGGTCGCAGACGAAACCGGTGACCCCGTCACGGACCAGCTCCGGCACCGCGCCCCGACCCAGCGCCACCACCGGCGTACCCGTCGCCATCGCCTCCACCATCACCATGCCGAACGGCTCCGCCCACTGGATCGGCATGATCAGGCAGCGGGCGTCCAGCAGCAGCCGCAGCGCGGTCGCCCGGTCGGCGTTCACCACGGGCGTCACGTCGTCGCCGAGCAGCGGCCGGACCACCTGCTCCAGGTAGCGGCGCTCGGCCGGCTCGTTGCACTTGCCCGCGAGCGTGAGCGGCAGCCCGGCCGCCCGGCAGGCCGCGATCGCCACGTCCGGGCCCTTGTCCGGGCTGAACCGGGCCAGCCAGAGCACCGGTCCCGCGCCCGGGCTGCGCTTGCGCGGGATGTCCCGCAGCGGCATCGCGTTGTGCACGGTGCCGGCCCAGGGCAGCCCGGGATTGGCCCGGCGCTGGGCGTGCGAGATCGCGACCAGCCCCACCCCGCGGTCGGTGTTGCCGAGCACGGTGCCGTACTCGCCGACCGGGTTGCCGTGGACGGTGGCCACAGTGGGTACCCGGCGACGGCCGGCCACCATCGGACCGATCGTGGTGTGGTCGTGGATGAGGTCGAAGTCGGCCGGGTCGACCAGGCGGTCCACGTGGGCCAGGTGCGCCAGTTCGGGCAGCGACTCACCCATCCGTTCGTACTGGAGGTCGTCGCAGGTGGAGACGAAGTCGGCGGCGGTGCCGTGCTCGGTGCCGGCGCCGAAGAGCGTGACGCGGTGCCCCCGGTCGACGAGCGCGTCGACGAGGCCCGCCACCACCGTCTCCAGCCCGCCGTAGCCGGGCGGCGGCACGGTCAGCCACGGCGGCACCACCATCGCGATCCGCAACGGACCGCCGGCCCACGCGCGCTCCAAGGACTGCTGGTTCACGGCCACGAGTCCTCCCCGTCGGTCCCCGGCGTACCCCGCTGGGCGCGGGTTCCCGGCCCGGCCCGCGGTAAACGACAGCCGGTCAGCCGGCCACCACGATCCCGACGTGCACCTCCCGTACGCCGGGAAGCGCCCAGGCGGCCCGTTCCGCGTCCTCCCGCTGCCACCACGCGCTCACCACACCGTCGAGCACCACCGTGTCGCCGTCGACCCGGGCGTCGATCCGCTCGGTTCCGGTACGCCGCAGCAGCAGGCGGCGCAGGTCGAGCCGCTTCTGCTCGTCGCTCGGCGGGGTCGGTGGGCGCACCTCGACCAGGTTCGTCACCCCGCGTACGCCGCGCAGCCGGCGCAGCTCCCGTTCGGCGGTACGGCGCTGGAAGCCGAACTCGACCTCGCCGCGCAGCATCACCCAGCCGTCGGCCACCGTCACGTCCAGCCGCTCGGCGGGCACGAAGCTGTCCCACTCCAGCGCCCGGCTCGCCGCGATCGCGATGTCGGCGTCGGTACGCAGGTCCGTGGCGGGCAGGTCGACCGCCAGGTCACTGGCGACCGCCCGGACGCCGCGTACCCGGTGCGCGCAGCGCTCGACGGCCCACCGCCGGGCGTAGCTGTCCACCTGCCCGGTGAGGGTGACGACGCCCCGCGAGACCGTCACGCCGACCTCGGTGGCCCGGGTCTGCGCGTCCCAGTCCAGTTCGGCGAGGACGTCGCGCTGGATCTGCTGGTCGGTCACGGCGGACGTGGTGGTCATGCCCCGAGCCTGCCGCCGGTACGGGTGAGGTGCGCTCACCCGTACCGGGTGAGAAACGAGGAGGGGCGGCGGGTCCTCGGGACTATGACGTCTCGGCGAGCGTCACGGTTGCGTTCTCGGTGGATCCGTTTCGCTTGTACTGCACCTCGACCCGGTCACCGACCTTGCCGGCCTGCACGGCGCCGACCAGGTCGTTCGAGTCGTTGATCACCTTGTCGCCGAACTTGGTGATCACGTCGCCGCGCTGGAGCCCGGCCTTCTCGGCGGGGCTGCCGGGCGTGACGGCGGCGACCAGCGCCCCGCCGTCCTCGGCGCCGTTCACGCTCACCCCGAGCGAGGGGTGGCTGATCTTCTCGCCGCGCTGGAGCTTCTCGGCCACGTCCTTGGCCTTGTTGCTCGGGATGGCGAAACCCACGCCGATGTTTCCGGTGCTGCCCTGCCCGGCGGTGGCGATGGCGGTGTTGATGCCGATGACCTCGCCCCGGGTGTTGACGAGCGCGCCGCCGGAGTTGCCCGGGTTGATCGGGGCGTCGGTCTGGAGCAGGCCGGAGATCGAGCTGGCGCCCTGCTGCGGGTTCTGCTGGCCGCCCTCCCCCGCCTGGATGGTGCGGTCGCGGGCGCTCAGGATGCCGGCGGTGACCGAGCCCTGGAGGCCGAGCGGGCTGCCCAGGGCGAGCACCTGGTCACCGACCTGCATGGCGTCGCTGTCGCCGAACTTGGCCGCCTTCAGGTCGCTCACGCCACTGGCCTGGACCACCGCGAGGTCCGTCTTCGGGTCGGTGCCGACGATCTTCGCGGACGCGCTCTTGCCGTCGGCGAAGACCACCCGCACGGTGTCGCCACCGGCGCCGGCGACGACGTGGTTGTTGGTGAGCACGTACCCGTCGGCGCTGAGGATCACCCCGGAGCCCTCACCGCTGTTCGTCATGATCGTGACGATGCTGTCCTGGACCGAGGCCGCGATCTTGGGCAGGTCGGCGCTGTTGATCACCGGGGCGGCGGAGTAGGTGCGGGTGGGGCCGCCCTCGTCGAAGGCGAGGGCGAGCGCGCCACCGGCCGCGCCGGAGCCGAGCATCAGGACCAGTGCCAGCGCGCCCGCGCCGACGAACTTCCCGGCCCGGCTGGGGCGGGCCGGCTGCTGCGGGCCCCACTGCGGCATCGGCTGCCCGGGCTGGTACGACTGGTAACCCTGCTGCGTCTGGTACGGCTGCGCCTGGTACGACGGCACCGGCCCACCCTGCTGCGTGGCCGGGTAGCCGCCGGCGGCCTGCTGGTTCCAGCCGCCCTGCTGGTGCTGCTGCTGCCCGTACCAGGGGTGGGGCTGCTGCGGCTGCCCGGAGGCCGGGTACGGCGGCGCGGACGGCATCGCCGGCTGCGGCGGGTACGGCCCGGCGGGCGCGGTGTTCCCGGCGCTCTCCGCCGGGTTCGTGTGCCCGGCGGGCGTGCTGGTTCCGGCGGCCGGGGAGTCGGCCGGAACCGACGCCGCGGCCGGGGTGGTGGAGGAGTCCGACGTCCCGCTCTCGACGCGGGGCAGCTCGGCGGTGTGGTGCGACGGCTCGGCGTCGGCGGGGGCCGGCGACCGCTGCGGATCGGTCTCGTGGTCGGTCATGTCACCAGCTTTCCCTGTGGCACTGTCACCAGCCTGGAATCCGCCTGGAAGTTTTCTGAACGTCACTCGCCCGGCTCGGGCGCCTCGGGCAACAGCGGCAGCTTCACCCGGAACGTCGCCCCGCCGCCCGGCGTCTCCGCCACCTCGACCGTGCCGTGGTGCGCGGCGACGAGCGCGGCCACGATGGCCAGGCCGAGGCCGGTGCTGATCGGCCCGCCGGCCCGGCGGGTACGCGCGGCATCCACCCGGTAGAACCGCTCGAAGACCCGCTCGGCCTGCTCCGGCGTGAGCCCGGGGCCGGTGTCCGCCACCTCCACCACGGCGAGGTTGCCCGCCTCCGCCCGCAGCCGCAGCGTCACCGAGGCCTCCGGCGGGGTGTGGGTGAGCGCGTTCGTCATCAGGTTGCCGATCACCTGGCGCAGCCGGGCGTCGTCGCCGAGCACCACCAGGGGGCCGGCGCCCGGCTCCCGCTCCAGCTCGATCCGCCGGTTCGGGTCGACCACCCGGGCCGCCTCCACCGCGTCGGACGCCAGCACCGGCAGCTCGACCGGGCTCAACGCGATCGGCCGTTCCCGGTCCATCCGGGCCAGCAGCAGCAGGTCCTCCACCAGCAGCCCCATCCGGGACGCCTCGTCCTCGATGCGGCGCAGCAGGTCGGCGGTCTGCTCCGGCGCCCGCGCCGCGCCCTGCCGGTACAGCTCGGCGAAGCCCCTGATGGTGGTCAGGGGCGTGCGCAGCTCGTGCGAGGCGTCGGCGATGAACTGCCGCATCCGCTCCTCGGACCGGCGGGCCCGCGCCTCCGACGCCTGCGCGTACGCGGCCGCGTCCCGCGCGCCCATCTCGGCGCTGCGCGCCGCCGCCTCGGAGGCGGCCCGCGCGGTGAACGCGGCCTCGATCTGCGCCAGCATGGCGTTCAGCGCCCGGGACAGGCGGCCCAGCTCCGAGGTCGGGCACGACCGCCCCTCCTCCGGGTCGGGCACCCGCCGGGTCAGATCACCCCCGGCGATGGCCGCCGCCGTACGCTCTATCTCCACCAGCGGCTTCAGGCTGGTACGGACGATCCCGGCGCCCACGGACGCCAGCGAGATCAGCACCGCGCCCCCGACCAGGAGGTCTATCCACACCAGCCGCCCGACTGCGGAGTCGACGCCGGTGAGGTGCTGCCCGAGCGCGATGATCCGCCCGTCGGGCAGGGCGGTGTAGAGCATCCGCCACCGGCTGCGGCCGTCCTCGGAGCGCACGGTGAACGGGTCGCCCACCCGCTCCTGATAGCCCGCGTAGTCGGTGGGGAAGCGGGGCAGTTCCTCTTTGCGCAGGCCCTCGTAGCGCGTCGGCTCTTCCGGCAACTCACCGGGCGCCATGACGGACGCCACGTAGTCCGACGGAATGGTGATCTTGATCGGGCCGCCGCCGGCCTTGTCGAACGTGTTGGCCACCGTGTACGCGCCACCGCGGAGCTGGTCGTCCGCCTGCCCGATCAGATAGTTGCGCAGCAGGAACGCCGTCAGGCCGCTGATCACGACGAGCGCCGCGGCGACGAGCGCGAGGACCGCGGCGACGAGCTTCAGCCGGAGCGGGACGCTGCGCAGCCTGCCCTTCGCGTCGTCGACGACGTTCACGCCGCCGGCTTGCGTAGCACGTATCCCACTCCCCTGAGCGTGTGGATCAGCCGGGGCTGGGTGTTGTCCACCTTGCGCCGCAGGTACGAGATGTAGGACTCGACGATGTTGTCGTCACCGCGGAAGTCGTAGTTCCAGACGTGGTCGAGGATCTGCGCCTTGCTGAGCACCCGGTTGGCGTTGAGCATCAGGTAGCGCAGCAGCTTGAACTCGGTCGGCGACAGCTGCACCCGCTGGCCGGCCCGGTGCACCTCGTGCGTCTCCTCGTCCAGCTCCAGGTCGGCGAAGGTGAGCCGGGACGGGGCCTGCTCGCCGGTCGCGGTACGCCGCAGCACCGCCCGGATCCGCGCGGTCAGCTCCTCCAGGCTGAACGGCTTGGTGACGTAGTCGTCGCCGCCCAGGGTGAGCCCACGGATCTTGTCGTCGGTGGCGTCGCGCGCGGTCAGGAAGACCACGGGGGTACGGGTACCGCCCTCGCGCAGCATCCGGATGACCTCGAAGCCGTCGAGGTCGGGCAGCATCACGTCGAGCACCACCAGGTCGGGCCGGTGGTCCTTGGCGGCGTTCAGGGCGGCGCTGCCGCTGGTCGCGGTGGCCACGTCGAAGCCCGCGAAGCGCAGGCTCGCGGAGAGCAGTTCGAGGATGTTGGGATCGTCCTCGACGACGAGAAGCCGGGCCTCGGTCTGGGTAGCCGCCATGGCTCCCATCATCCGCGCTCCGGCTGCGGCCGCGCTGGGTGCCGGCTGGAAACAACCTGTGAGATCAGCGGAGCAGCCGCCGCAGTCCCTCCAGCGCGCCGTCGAGCAGCCGGATCGCGGTACGGAGCTGGTTGTCGCTGAGCCGCCGGGCCCGGACCAGCGCGCCGACCTCGACGGTGAACGCGGCCAGTCGCTGGTCGAAGTCGGCGAGCAGCGGCGACTCGTCCGGGCGGGCCGATCCCCCGTCGCCGGCCGGCCGGGCGGTGGCCGACGCCGTCCACCCGCCCTGCCGGGTCTGCCGGGCCACCTCGCGCAGCTCCCGCTTCAGGTCGCGCACCGATCCGCGTACCTCGGTGCGGATCTCCCCGGCCAGCGCGGAGAGATCCTCGACGGCGGCGCCGATGTCGCTCTCCAGCGTCGACAGCTCGTCGGCGCGCTGCCGCAGCTCGGCGCGGCCCGCCTCGGTGATCTCGTAGACCTTGCGCCCGCCCGCGGCGATGTGCGTGACCAGCCCCTCCGCCTCCAGGCGTTGCAGGCGCGGGTAGATGGTGCCGGCGCTGGGCGCGTACAGGCCGAGGAAGCGCTCCTCCAGCAGACGGATCAGCTCGTAGCCGTGCTTCGGGCCGTCGTCGAGCAGCTTCAGCAGGTAGAGCCGGAGCCGGCCGTGGCTGAACACGGCGGTCACGGCACGTCCTCCACATGGTCGGCGGGCGCGACCGGGCGGGCGAGCAGCGCGATGCTGCCGGAGGTCGCGGAGGCCCAGAGCCTACCCGTACCCCCACCGAGCACGCCGTGGCTGTCCTTGATCGAGCCGAGCCCGCGCCCACCGCCGTCCACCTGCGGGAAACCGCTGGTGATCTTGCCGGAGGTGGTGTGCAGGTGCACGGTGAGGTCGCTGTCCTCGCGGACCCGCACGGTGATGCTGCCGGAGATGGCGCTGAGCCGGATCTCGCTGCCGCGGGGGTTGTCCAGGTCGCAGGTGATCGAGCCGGAGACGGCGTGGGCGCGGACCCGCTCGGGCGCGCTGTCGGCCAGGATCAGCTCGCCGGACACCGCCTCCAGGTCCAGGTCGCCGCCGATGCCGAGCGCCTCGACCGGCCCGGAGATGACCTTCGCGCTGGTGCGCCCCCGCAGCCCGCGCAGCGTGACCTGCCCGGAGGTGACGTCGACCCGGGTCTCCCGGCGCAGCCCGGAGACGACGAGAGCGCCGCTGACCACCGACAGGGTGGCGAGCACGTCCGGCGGAACGGCGACCGACACCTCGGCCCGGATCCGGTTGCCGAACCAGGAGAAGATGCCGAACAGCCCGGGCTTGCGCTTGTGCCGGATCGTCAGCCGCCCGTCGCGCACCTCGACGAGGAGCGGCCGGTTGCTGACCCGGGTCACGTCGACCCGGGCCGGCCCGTCGGCGCCGACCACGTTGAGCCGGCCGCTGATCAGCTCGGCGTCGAGCCGCGTGATCGGCTCGTCCGGCGTGATGCGCTGCGGGTTCTCGACCGTCCAGCTGGCCATGACACGCTCCCCTCGTCGGCGCGCCGACCCACGGCGTGCCAGGTGTTGCGAGGAGCATAACGCGATACATCGCGACTGAACAAGACGCTATCGCGACTATGTCGCGTCCCTGACGGCTCGCAGGTCAGGCCGCCAGGTCGAGCTGTGTCGCGAGCAGGGGCCGAGGGGACGGATGGATGGCCGCCTCGGCGATCCGGGCCAGCGCCCGCCGGTCCGCGCCCTCGGCCGGGTGCAGCGCCGCGCTCACCGTCACCGACATGGTCAGATCCCGGGCGGCGAGCACCCGGCGTACCGAGGCCCAGAGCGTCTCCTCACCGAGGAAGGCGGGCAGCGTGCTCGGGTCGCCCGCGTACCGGTAGCCGAGGCTCAACGGCACCACGGGCGCGCCCGCCGCCACGGCGGCCTCGAACATCGCCGGGCGGAAGCCGCGGCTCGGGCGGCAGTCCGACGCGGCGCCGCACCAGGTCGTACCCTCCGGGAACACCGCCACCGACCGCCCGGAGCGCAGCGCGCCGGCCACCCGCGCGACGGTGGCCGGCAGGTCACGCGGCCGGGACCGGTCCACGAAGACGGTGCCCGCCGCGGCGGCCAGCGCACCCACCAGCGGCCAGCTCCGGACCTCGCTTTTCGCCAGCATCCGGGCCGGCGAGACGGCGAGCACCGCCAGGATGTCCAGCCAGGAGACGTGGTTGGCGACCAGCAGCGCGCGCCCGTACGGCGCCCGGCCCCGGACCAGCAGCCGGACCCCGAGGGTACGCAGCGTCCACCGCGACCAGCCGCGCAACGCGGCCCGGCCCCGGGCGGCGGGCAGCAGGGGCAGCAGCACGGCCAGGCCCGTCCCGGCCAGGAGCATGCCGAGTACGCCGAGCAGCCGCCCCGCCCGGCGCGGCAGCGACACGTCCGGGGTGGCGGGCGCCGGCAGACAGTCCGGCCCGCAGCCCGAGGCGGGCCGCCACAGGCCCGCCCTGTCGACACCGGCGCCGAGGTCCGCACCGAGCCCGGGGACAGCGGCGGTCACGACCCGGCCTCGCCGAGGAAGTGCCGCAGGTAGCGCGGGTTCATCCGGTCCAGCGAGAACAGCACGTAGAAGTCGGCGCAGCCGAAGTCCCTGTCGTACGCGGGCTCGCCGGCCACCCAGGCGCCGAGCCGCAGGTAGCCGCGCAGCAGCGGCGGCACGAGCGCCCGGCGTCGCGCCGGGGTGAGCGCGGCGAGGTCGGCGGCGGGCGCCTCGGCGAACCAGGGCCGGCGCGGGGTGACCCGCAGCAGCGGCGGGGCGAGGTGCCGGGCGGTGACCTCGGCCCACACCTGCGCGGCCGCGGTCCCGCCGTCGGCGACCGGCACCGAGGCGCAGCCACCGAGCCAGCGGGCGCCGCGCAGGTGCAGGTAGCGGCAGATCCCGGCCCACATGAGGTTGATCACGGCCCCGGTGCGGTGGTCCGGGTGGACGCAGGAGCGGCCCGCCTCGACCAGGTCGTCGCGCAGCGGGGCGAGCGGGCCCAGGTCGAACTCGGCGTCGGCGTACCGGCGGCCGGTGCGGCCGGGCGGCAGCAGCCGGTACGTGCCGACGACCTCGCCGGTGCCCTCGCGCAGCACCACCAGGTGGTCGCAGTACGCGTCGAACTCGTCGGTGTCGAGCCCGGTGGCGGCGGTCGGCACCGTGGCGCCGAGTTCGCCGGCGAACACCTCGTGGCGCAGGCGTTGCGCGGCCGCGACCAGCGTCGGGTCGTCGGCGATCAGAAGGGTGTAACCGCTGGTCGTGAGCGGTGCGCCAGCGGCGTGCAGAACGGCCATGACTCCTGTGTAGGTGCCCCGGGTTGCCACCGGACGGGATGAGGGGTGTCGATCCGGTGAACGCCGGTCGGCGGCGGCGTGCGAACCGGGACGGCCGGGGCGGGACCGGCGTGTGCGAGGCTGCCGGGCGGACCGCCCGCGACGGCGCCGGCGGAGGTGAACCGGGAGGTGCACATGCTGGTCGAGGCCCGCTTCCAGGGGCCGGACGGTTCCGGCAACGGCGGCTGGAGCGCCGGGATCTTCGCCGCGCTGATCGACGACCGGGGCCCGGTGGAGGTCACGTTGCGCCGGCCGCCGCCGCTGGACACCCCGCTGACCGCCGCCGACGGCGAGGTACGCGACCCGGACGGCAACCTGGTCGCCCAGGTGCGGCGGGTCGAGCCGGTCGACGCGATGGTGCCGCCGGTGGACCTCACAACGGCGGCCGAGGCCGCGCGGGCGTACCCGGGCCTGGTTGACCACCCGTTCCCCCGCTGCTACGTCTGCGGCCCGGCGAACCCGGACGGCCTGCGGATCTTCCCGGGACGGCTGCCGGACGGCCGCACCGCAGCGCCGTTCCGTGCGCCGGCCGCGGTGGTGCCCGCGACCGTGTGGGCGGCGCTTGACTGCCCGGGCGGCTGGGCGGTGCTGGCGCCCGGGCGGCCGTACGTGCTGGGGCGGATCGCCGCGCAGGTCACGGCGCTGCCACGGCCCGGCGACGAGTGCGTGGTGACCGGCCTCGCGGTCGGCGGCGAGGGACGCAAGGCCGAGGTGCACACCAGCCTGTACGGTGCGGACGGCGCGCTGCTCGGCCGCGCCCGGGCCACCTGGGTGGCGCTGCCGACGGCCTGATCTCCTCCCTGAGGAGGACGGCGCGTACGCGTCCCGCCTGATTGACCCCCTTGCGCCGGGTTGGAAGGCTGTTGCGGGGTGCCCCCGCAACGGCGCCCCCACCGGCGCGCGTCGAGCCCGCCGGGGCAGGAGAGGAGAATGATGTCCGACGGGCAGCCACGCCCCAGTGCCGGGACCGGCCAGATCATCGTGTCCGGCCTGACCAAGCAATACAAGACCGTCCGCGCGGTGGACAACCTGTCGTTCACGGTCGAGCCGGGCCGGGTCACCGGCTTCCTCGGCCCCAACGGCGCCGGTAAGACGACCACGCTGCGCATGCTGCTCAACCTGGTGACGCCGAGCGCCGGCACGGCCACCATCGGCGGCAGCCGGTACGCCGACCTGCCCGACCCGCTGCGTACGGTCGGTGCGGTGCTGGAGGCGTCCAGCGCGCACAAGGGCCGCACCGGCATCAACCACCTGCGGGTGATCTGCGCGGCGGCGGGCCTGCCGAAGGAGCGCGCCGACGAGGCGCTCGCCCTGGTCGGGCTCACGCCCGCGGCCAAGCGCAAGTTCAAGGGCTACTCGCTCGGCATGAAGCAGCGGCTCGGCATCGCCGCCGCGATGCTCGGCAACCCGCAGGTGCTGATCCTGGACGAGCCGGCCAACGGCCTGGACCCGGAGGGCATCCGCTGGATGCGCGGCTTCCTCAAGGGGCTGGCCGCCGAGGGGCGTACGGTGCTGGTCTCCAGCCACCTGCTCTCCGAGATGCAGCTGCTCGCCGACGACGTGGTGATCATCGCGGCCGGCAAGCTGGTCCGGCAGGGCCCGGTCGACCAGGTGATGGCCTCGATGACGCACGACGTCCGGGTACGGGTGCGTACCCCGCAGGCCGACGACCTGGCCGCGGCGCTGCGCGAGCAGTCGGCCACCGTCGACGCCGACCCGCACGGCGCGCTGCTGGTGACCGGCGTGGACGCGCCGGCAGTGGGCCGGATCGCGCTGGCCGCCAAGGTCGAGCTGCACGAGCTGACCACCGAGCGCCCCGACCTCGAAGGGGTCTTCCTGGAGCTGACGGCCGGAAAGGCGGAGATCCGATGACGCTGGTCCGATCCGAACTGCTCAAGATCCGTACCACCAGCACCTGGTGGATCTTCGGGCTGATCAGCCTGGCGCTGTGGGCGCTCACGCTGTTCTTCAACTGGTTGCAGACCGAGGCGCTGGCCGGCGGGGACTTCGGCGAGGTGCCGGCCGAACAGTCCGACCAGTTGCAGGCCATCTCGGCTGCCGACAACCTGGCGGCGAACCTCTACACGAACGGCCAGTTCTTCGGGCTGCTCATCGTGCTGCTGCTCGGCATCGTGGTGGTGACCAGCGAGTTCTTCCACCAGACGGTGACCACCACGTTCCTCACCGCGCCGCACCGCACCGCGGTGATGCTGGCCAAGCTGGCCGCGGCCGGCGTGCTGGCGCTGCTGTTCTGGCTCGTCACCACCGTGCTGAACCTGATCGTCTCGCCGCTGATCCTCAGCTCGGTGGACGTCGGCTCGCAGCTCGGCAGCGGGGCGATCTGGCGGGCGATCGCGCTCAACGGCCTGGCCTACCTGCTGTGGTCGGTGCTCGGCGTCGGGCTCGGCGTGCTGATCCGCAGCCAGATCGGCGCCACGGTGACCGGCATCCTGTTCTACCTGGGTGGCGCGATCGGCGCGGCGATCGTCCTCAGCCTCCTCGCGTCGCGGTACGGCGACTGGATCAACAAGCTCCAGCTGCTGGTCCCGTCGCTGGCCTCCGGGCTCATGGTGGGCGGTGACACGGACATCCCGGGCAACCCGCCGCAGTGGGCCGGCGCCCTCGTGCTGATCGGATACGCGGTGGTGGCCGGCGCGATCGGCGTGGCCACGATCCGCAAGCGCGACATCTCCTGACCTCGTGGTCGGGGCGGACCCCGGTCGATGACGGACGTCGTCGGCCGGGGTCCTGCTCGTCTAGCAGGAGTCGGCGGATCACGCAGCGTTTGCCGAACTTCTGGCATCTTCTGTGAAACGGACCACCAGCCGGAGGCGAGAATGCCTGCGCGTAGCGCACGGCGTAGCCTTGGCATCGGTTTACCCAGCGTCGGCAACCGGGGGTCACCGGGGGCCACCGTGACATTCACAACCGCGTGAAAGAGGCGATTAGCGGCCGTGTCGACCCAGCAGACTTCGCAGGAGAACCCACTGGCGGGTTTCGGCCCGAACGAGTGGATCGTCGAGGAGATGTACCAGCGCTACCTCGCCGACCCCTCGAGCGTCGATTCGGCCTGGCACGACTTCTTCGCCGACTACCGGCCGGCCCCGGGCGCCGCCACGCCGCGCCCGGACGGGCAGGCCAAGCCGGCCGCGAAGCCGGAGCCGGCCGAGCAGCAGGAAGCAGTGGCCACGGTCAAGGAGCAGCCCGCCAAGGCGGAGCCGAAGGCCGCCCCCAAGGCCGCGCCCGCCCCGGCCAAGCCCACCGCCAAGCCGGCGGCGAAGGCCCCTGAGCCGGCCAAGAAGTCCGCCCCGGCCAAGCCGGCCGCCAAGGCGCCGACGGCGAGCGCCGCGGGCACCACGCCGCTGCGCGGCGTCGCCGCCAAGATCGTGCAGAACATGGACGCGTCGCTCGCCGTGCCGACCGCCACGAGCGTGCGCGCCGTCCCGGCCAAGCTGCTCGTCGACAACCGCATCGTGATCAACAACCACCTGACCCGCGGTCGCGGCGGCAAGGTCAGCTTCACCCACCTGATCGGGTACGCGCTCGTCCGCGCGGTCGTCGAGCACCCGGAGATGAACAACTCCTTCGCCGAGGTCGACGGCAAGCCGGCGATGGTCCGCCCGGAGCACGTCAACCTGGGCATCGCGATCGACCTGGTCAAGCCGGACGGCTCGCGCAACCTGGTGGTGCCGTCCATCAAGGGCTGCGAGCAGATGGACTTCCGGCAGTTCTGGCAGGCGTACGAGGACGTGGTCCGGCGCGCCCGCCGCAACGAGCTGACCATGGAGGACTACTCCGGCACCACGATCTCGCTGACCAACCCGGGCGGCATCGGCACCGTGCACTCGATCCCGCGCCTGATGCAGGGGCAGAGCGCCATCATCGGCGTCGGCGCGATGGAGTACCCGGCCCCCTACCAGGGCATGAGCGAGGCCACCCTGGCCGAGAACGCGGTCAGCAAGGTCATCACGCTGACCAGCACGTACGACCACCGGATCATCCAGGGCGCGCAGTCCGGCGAGTTCCTGAAGGTCATGCACGAGCTGCTGCTCGGCGAGCGCGGCTTCTACGACGACATCTTCACCTCGCTGCGCATCCCGTACGAGCCGGTGCGCTGGATGCGCGACGTGGCCGTCGACAGCGAGGGCCAGATCAACAAGACCGCGCGGGTGCACGAGCTGATCCACGCGTACCGGGTCCGCGGCCACCTGATGGCCGACACCGACCCGCTGGAGTTCAAGATCCGCAAGCACCCGGACCTGGACGTGCTCCAGCACGGGCTCACGCTGTGGGATCTCGACCGCGTCTTCCCGGTCAACGGCTTCGCCGGTCAGCAGCGGATGAAGCTGCGCTCGATCCTCGGCGTGCTGCGCGACTCGTACTGCCGCCGGGTCGGCATCGAGTACATGCACATCCAGGACCCGGAGGAGCGGCGCTGGATCCAGGAGCGGGTCGAGCGCAAGTACGAGAAGCCCAGCTCCGACGAGCAGAAGCACGTGCTGAACCGGCTCAACGCGGCCGAGGCGTTCGAGACGTTCCTGCAGACCAAGTACGTCGGCCAGAAGCGCTTCTCGCTGGAGGGCGGCGAGTCGCTGATCCCGCTGCTCGGCGAGGTGCTGGAGTGCTCCGCCGAGGCCGGGCTGGACGAGGTCGTCATCGGCATGGCCCACCGCGGCCGGCTCAACGTGCTGGCGAACATCGTCGGCAAGCCGTACGAGAAGATCTTCTCCGAGTTCGAGGGGCACCTCGACCCGCGGTCCACGCAGGGCTCGGGCGACGTGAAGTACCACCTCGGCCAGAACGGCAAGTTCACCACCCCGGACGGCGAGCACGCGGTCAAGGTGTCGGTGGTGGCGAACCCGTCGCACCTGGAGGCCGTCGACCCGGTGCTGGAGGGCATCGTCCGGGCCAAGCAGGACCGGATCGACCTCAAGCTGGAGGGCTACACCGTGCTGCCGCTGGCGGTGCACGGTGACGCCGCCTTCGCCGGCCAGGGCGTGGTCGCCGAGACGCTCAACCTCTCCCAGCTGCGCGGCTACCGCACCGGCGGCACCGTGCACGTGGTCGTCAACAACCAGGTCGGCTTCACCACCGCCCCGGAGTACAGCCGGTCCAGCCTCTACAGCACCGACGTGGCCCGGATGATCCAGGCGCCGATCTTCCACGTGAACGGCGACGACCCGGAGGCCGTGGTCCGGGTGGCCCGGCTCGCGTTCGAGTACCGGCAGGCGTTCAACAAGGACGTCGTGATCGACATGGTCTGCTACCGCCGGCGCGGGCACAACGAGGGCGACGACCCGTCGATGTCCAACCCGCAGATGTACAAGATCATCGACTCGAAGCGTTCGGTCCGGAAGCTCTACACCGAGGAGCTGATCGGACGCGGCGACATCACCGTGGAGGACGCGGAGGAGCTGCTGCGCGACTACCAGTCGCAGCTGGAGCGGGTCTTCAAGGCCACCCGGGACGCCGCGACCACCCCGCGTCAGCTCAGCCGCCCGGCGCGGGAGGACGAGCCGGAGCCGCAGGTCGACACCGCCACCGACGCCGCCGTGGTCAAGGCGATCGGCGAGGCGCACGTCAACCTGCCGGAGGGCTTCACCCCGCACAAGCGGATCCAGCAGCTGCTGGAGCGGCGCCGCAAGATGTCCGTCGAGGGCGGCATCGACTGGGGCTTCGCCGAGATCATCGCGTTCGGCACGCTGCTGCACGACGGCGTCACCGTCCGGCTCGCCGGGCAGGACTCGCGTCGCGGCACGTTCGTCCAGCGGCACGCCTCGGTGGTCGACGCCAAGACCGGCGAGGACTATCTGCCGCTGAAGTCGCTCACCGCCGACGGCGAGCGGTCGCGCTTCTTCGTCCACGACTCGCTGCTCTCCGAGTACGCGGCCATGGGCTTCGAGTACGGCTACTCGGTGGAGAACATCAACGCGCTGGTGGCCTGGGAGGCCCAGTTCGGTGACTTCGTCAACGGCGCCCAGTCGGTGATCGACGAGTTCATCTCCTCCGGCGAGGTGAAGTGGGGTCAGCGCTCCGCGGTGACCCTGCTGCTGCCGCACGGCCACGAGGGCCAGGGCCCGGACCACACCTCCGGCCGCCCGGAGCGGTTCCTCCAGCTCTGCGCCGAGGACAACATGCGGGTGGCCATCCCGACCACCCCGGCGAACTACTTCCACCTGCTGCGCCGCCAGGCCCTGTCGCCCAAGCGCAAGCCGCTGGTGGTGTTCACGCCGAAGTCGCTGCTGCGGCACAAGCTCTGCGTGTCGCCGGTGGAGGACTTCACCACCGGGACGTTCCAGCCTGTGCTGGCCGACACCGCGGCTCCGGCGCCGGAGCAGGTCAAGCGGGTGCTGCTCTGCTCGGGCAAGGTCTACTACGACCTGTTCCAGGCCCGGCAGGAGCGGGGCGTGACCGACACCGCGATCCTCCGGATGGAGCAGCTCTACCCGCTGCCCGTCGAGGAGGTCCGGGCCGCGCTGGCGCAGTACCCGAACGCCGAGGACTTCGCCTGGGTCCAGGAGGAGCCGGCCAACCAGGGCGCCTGGTCGTTCGTCGCGCTCAACCTGCTGGAGCACCTGCCCGAGGTGCGGCTGCGCCGCATCTCCCGCCCCGCCGCCGCCGCTCCGGCGGTCGGCTCGGCGAAGATGCACGAGGTCGAGCAGAACGCGCTGATCGAGGCGGCTCTCCCCCGCCCGTGACACCACCGGCAGCGGCCCGTCCCGACCCGGGGCGGGCCGTTGCCGTACGACGACGAGAGGAACACCGTGTACTTCACCGACCGTGGCATCGAGGAGCTGGTCGAGCGCCGTGGCGACGAGCAGGTCAGCATGGAGTGGCTGGGCGAGCGGCTGCGGGACTTCATCGACCTGAACCCGGAGTTCGAAACCCCGATCGAGCGGTTCGCCACGTGGCTGGCCCGCCTCGACGACCCGGACGACGACTGACGCCGCTCCCCTCCATCCCCCGCGATCTTGTGGTTGCGGCCCTCCGCGTGTCCGGTCAGTGGCGTTTACCGGGGCGGCAACCGCAAGATCGGTGGTGGCGGAGGGCGTGGGGAGGGTCGAATGACCCGGGCGGGGGCCAGGGCGATCTTGTAGGTTGGGTGCCGTGGCGCGCAGCGTGTACCTGACCGGCGTTGGTTCGGGCGGGGGAAAATCGACGGTGGCGCTCGGGCTGGCCGAGCTGTTGTCCCGACAGGTGGAACGGATAGGCGCGTTCCGGCCGCTCGTCGCCGGTGACGGCACCGATCCGATCCTGGCCCTGCTCACCGAGCGCTACCGGATGGAACTGCCGGTCGGCGAGCTGTACGGCGCCACGTACGCCGAGGCGAGCGCGCTCGTCGCGGAAGGCCGCCGGGAGGAGCTGATCTCCCGGATCGTCACCCGCTACCGGGAGGTCGAGCGGCGCTGCCCGGCGATAGTGGTGGTCGGCAGCGACTTCGCCTACGGCGACGGCACCGGCCCGCGTGAGCTGGCCTTCAACGCCCGGCTGGCGACCGAGTTCGGCAGTGTCGTGGTGCCGGTGGTGGACGGGTTCGGGCAGGAGCCGGACGCGATCGCGGCGGCGCTGCGCGGCGCGTACCACGACCTGGTGGACCTCGGCGCGACGGTGATCGCGGCGCTGGCCAACCGCGTGCCGGAGCCGATGTCGCTGCCCGAGCTGCCGGTGCCCGCGTACGCGATCCCGGAGGTGCCGACCGTGTCGGCGCCGACGGTGGCCGAGGTGGCGGCGGCGCTGCGCGGCACCGTGCTCGTCGGCGACGAGACCGCGCTCGACCGCGACGTGCTCGACTACGTGGTGGGCGCGGCGCACGTGCCGACGCTGCTCGACCACCTCACCGACGGGGCGCTGGTGATCACGCCGGGCGACCGGGCCGACCTGCTGGTCGCCGCCGGCGCCGCACACGTGGCCGGGCAGGTGTCGCTGGCCGGGCTGGTGCTCACGCTCGGCGAGCAGCCCGACCCGCGCGCGATGCGCCTGGTCGAGCGGATGAACACCGGGCTGGCCGTGCTGTCGGTGCCGAGCGACAGCTACGACACGGTGGCCGCGTCCAGCCGGATCGAGGGCCGCCCCAGCACCGCCAACCCGCGCAAGGTCGAAGCCGCGCTCGGCGCGTTCGAGCGCTGTGTGGACACCGACGACCTGGCCCGCCGGCTGCGGGTCAGCCGGTCCGCGCGGGTGACCCCGCTGATGTTCGAGAACGACCTGATCGACCGGGCCCGCGCCCGGCGCCGCCGGCTGGTGCTGCCCGAGGGCGCGGACGAGCGGATCCTGCGCGCGACCGAGGTGCTGCTGCGCCGGGGCGTCGCCGAGATCACCCTGCTCGGCCGCCCGGACGAGATCGCCCGGCGGACCCGGGAACTGGGCGTCGACCTCGGTGACGCCCAGGTCGTCGACCCGGTGACCAGCCCGTGGCGGGACGAGTTCGCGCAGGCGTACGCGCAGTTGCGCGCCCACCGCGGAGTCACGCCGGAGCTGGCGCACGACATCGTGGCGCAGCCCAACTACTTCGGCACGATGATGGTGCAGACCGGCCACGCCGACGGCATGGTCTCCGGCGCCACCCACACCACAGCCGCCACCATCCGGCCCGCCTTCGAGATCATCCGGACCGTGCCCGGCGTCTCGGTCGCCTCCAGCGTCTTTTTCATGCTGCTCGCCGACCGGGTGCTGGTGTACGGCGACTGCGCCGTCAACCCCGACCCGGACGCCGACCAGCTCGCCGACATCGCCATCTCGTCGGCCGACACCGCGGCCCGGTTCGGCATCGAGCCGCGGGTGGCGATGCTGTCGTACTCCACCGGCAGCTCCGGCGCCGGCGCCGACGTGGAGAAGGTCGCGGCGGCCACCAAGCTGGTCCGGGAACGCCGGCCGGACCTGCTGGTCGAGGGCCCGATCCAGTACGACGCGGCGATCGACCCGCAGGTGGCGGCCACCAAGCTGCCGGACAGCCCGGTGGCCGGGCGGGCGACGGTGTTCATCTTCCCGGACCTGAACACGGGCAACAACACGTACAAGGCGGTGCAGCGGTCGGCCGGCGCGGTGGCGGTCGGGCCGGTCATGCAGGGCCTCCGGCGGCCGGTGAACGACCTGTCCCGGGGCGCCACCGTGCCGGACATCGTCAACACGGTGGCGATCACCGCCATCCAGGCCGCCGCGGAGGCGTCGGAATGAGCCGCATCCTGGTCCTCAACAGCGGATCCTCGTCGGTCAAGTACCGGCTGTACGACGGCGACGACGTCCTGGACAAGGGCACGGTCGAGCGGATCGGCGAACCCGGCGGCGGGCCGGCCGACCATGAGAGCGCCGTCCGGGAGATCATCGGCCGGCTCGACCTGACCGGGCTGTCCGGCGTCGGCCACCGGGTGGTGCACGGCGGGCGGAAGTTCAGCGCGCCGGTACGCATCGACGACGCGGTCGTCGCCGCGATCGAGGATCTGGTGCCGCTGGCCCCGCTGCACAACCCGGCCAACCTGGCCGGCATCCGGGTGGCCCGGGAGGCGCTGCCGGACACCCC
The DNA here is from genome assembly GCF_036902745.1 of Micromonospora sp. CPCC 205554. Taxonomy (NCBI): domain Bacteria; kingdom Bacillati; phylum Actinomycetota; class Actinomycetes; order Micromonosporales; family Micromonosporaceae; genus Micromonospora; species Micromonospora sp. CPCC 205554. The sequence goes on from NZ_JBAKHP010000010.1 coordinate 110,474, forward strand.
GCAGGTGGCGGTCTTCGACACCGCGTTCCACCACACGCTGCCCGAGGCCGCCGCCACGTACGCGATCGACAAGGCCACCGCCGAGCGTTACGGCGTCCGCCGCTACGGCTTTCACGGCACCTCGCACGCGTACGTCTCGCGTCGCGTCGCCGACCTGCTCGACCGCCCGTACGACGAGCTGAACACGATCACCCTGCACCTGGGCAACGGGGCGAGCGCCTGCGCCGTACGGGGCGGGCGCAGCGTGGCCACCTCGATGGGCATGTCCCCGCTGGAGGGCCTGGTGATGGGCACCCGCAGCGGCGACCTCGACCCGACAGTCATCTTCCACCTGCGCCGCGAGGGCGGCATGGTCGTGGACGACATCGACGACCTGCTCAACCACCGCAGCGGCCTGCTCGGGCTGACCGGCGTCAACGACATGCGGGAGGTGCTGGCCCGCCGCGACGCCGGTGATCCGGACGCGACGCTGGCGTTCGACGTCTACTGCCGGCGGATCACCGGCTACGTGGGCGCGTACTACGCGCTGCTCGGCCGGGTCGACGCCATCGCGTTCACCGCCGGGGTCGGCGAGCACGCCGCTCCGGTCCGGGCGGCGTCGCTGGCCGGGCTGGCACGGCTCGGCGTCACGGTCGACCCGGCGCGCAACGACGGTCACGGCGACCGGCTCGTCTCCCCCGACGGCGCGGAGGTGGCAGTGCTCGTGGTCGGCACCGACGAGGAGCGGGAGATCGCCCGCGAGACCCGCGAGGTGCTGGGCGTCTGACCGCGTGTCACCTGCGCCGGATCCCCGGCGTGAGCCAGGGCCGGACCGGCCTGCTCGCCGCCGCACTTCCCCGCGCGGGCCGGGTCAGCCCAGCGCGATCCAGGCGACCAGGGCGACGACCACCACGGCGGCGACGGCCACACCGGCGATCAGCGGCAGGCGGGACGGCGCCGACGCCGACGCGGCCGGCTCGGGAGAATCGACGAATGCGCGGAACTGCGCGGTGTTGCCACTCGGGTCGGTGTAGTTCTCAGCCATGCGGCTGACCCTAGCGAAGCCGCCCGGCCCGGTCCGACCCGCCGGGCCGCCACCTGCGGATCCGGTCGGCCGGATCGGGCAAACCCGGCCACCCGGTTGAGGCGGGAGCCGCCCGGGTGGCGGCACCGACCGGCCCGGACGGCGGGCGCGGGCCGACCGCTCGGCTGCCTACCGTGCAGGTGTGAGGGGGCAGCGGCTGGTCGCCGCGCTGATGACGGCGCTGCTGGCCGGTTGCGGCCCGGCCGTGGCCACGTCCGACCCGGTTCCGGCAGCCGTCGGGCCCGCGCCGGAACGCCCGTACGCGGTCGGGATGCGGCAGTTCACGCTCGACCCGGACGGCAGGCGTCCGCTGCCGGTCACCGTCTGGTACCCGGCGCACCCATCGTCTCCCGCACGGTCGCACACCGCCGGCCCCGGCCCGGCTGATTCCGGCTCGGCCGATTCTCTTTCGACTGGTCCCGGCTCGGCCGGTGCCGATCACGCGCCGGTCCTGTCGGGCCCGCGTGGGCCCCGCGCTTCAGCCCTTCCGTCCCGGCCGTCCGTCGTCGCGACTCCCGCCGGGTCCGGACGCGCCACACCGGCGAGCCCCGGACCACGCGTCCGGCCGGGAGCGCCGTTCGCCGCCGGACGGTTCCCGGTGGTGCTCTACAGCCACGGGCTGCGCAGCCTGCCCGCCCTGCACGCGGCGCTGACCAGCCGCTGGGCCGCCGCCGGCTTCGTGGTGGTCGCGCCCACCTATCCGCGTACGAACCAGCGCGCCCGTGCCTTCACCCGCGAGGACGTCCGCAACCAGCCGGCCGACGCCTGGCGACTGATCCGTCACCTGGTCCGACTGGGCGCCCGCCCCGGGGATCCGCTCGGCGCGCACATGGCAGTGGACCGGTTCGCCGCCGCCGGGCACTCGGCCGGCGGTCACACCACGCTCGGCATGTTCGCCTCCGGGCAGCCGTCCCCGGTACGGGCCGGCATCGTGATCGCCGGTGGCCGGATGGTCGCCGGCCTGTCCCGGCCGCTCGCGCCGATGCTGTTCGTGCACGGGAGCGCCGACCGGATCGTGCCGGAGTCGATCGGCCGGGCCGCGTACGCCCGCTGTCTCGGGCCGGCCGCCTTCCTGAGCCTCACCGGTCAGGGCCACGGCGAGTACCTGACGCCCGGGCGACCCGGCTTCGCCCAGGTGCTCGCCACCACCACCGACTTCCTGCGCTGGACGCTCTACGCCGACCGCGCCGCCCTGCGGCGCCTCCCCGCCGACGCCACAGCGCCGGACACCACCACCTTCACCACCCGCTCCCTCCCCACCTGACCCCCACCCGCCCCAGCACCGTCGCCGACGCCGACGCCGACGCCGACGCCGACGCCGACGCCGACGATCATGAAGTTGGCGGCGACAAACCGGACGGCGATCGCCGCCAACTTCATGATCGACGCGTCCGGGGCGGGGTGGGTAGGGTGCCGGGGTGGACGGGCTGGAGGGGCGGCAGCTGGGGGCGATCCGGGAAGTGGTCGAGATCGCCGGCACCTGCGGGGTCGACGTGTGGCTGCGCGGGGGCTGGGCGATGGACCTCCACCTCGGCGAAGTCACCCGCCCGCACGTCGACGTCGACTGGTACTGCTGGCGGCGCGACGCCGACACGCTGGCCGACCGGCTCGGCGCGCTCGGCTGGCGCCCCGACCCCCGGATGCCCGCCACGACACAGCTCGGCCTGCTGCGCGACGACGTCGAGCTGAGCTTCGCGTACCTCGACCGGGACGCGGACGGCCGGGTCGTCGTCGGCGCCGGACCGTGGGCGGGAACGCTCCTGCCGGACGGCATGCTGGCCGGGCCGCCCGGCCGGATCGGCACGCTCACGGCACCGGTGATCAGCGTCGCGGCGGAGATCGAGTTCAAGGAGATGTTCCCGGTCTGGATGCCGGAGCGCCCCCGCCGGGCCAAGGACGCGGCCGACCTGGCTCGTCTCCGGGCGTCAGCGGGTGGTCACCCGGCGCGCTGACCGGGCCTGGTGGCCCCGATCGCGAGGCACAATCGAGTTCATGCGCCGTCGTCCCGTCGCCCTGCTCACCGCCGCCGTGCTCGGCGCCGCCCTCACCGGCTGCTCGGAGCAGCCCACCGCCCCGGCCGGGCGGCCCGCACCCGACGCCCCACCCACGACCACCACACCCGCTCCGCGCGTACCGGCGGGCAAGGCCCCCACGGAGAGCTTCGCGGTCGGCGTACGCCAGGTGAAGCTGAACCGCGACGGCGACCGGCCGTTGCCGGTGACGCTCTGGTACCCGGCGGCGGGCGCGGCCGGTGGTGCGGCCGAGCGTTCCGCCGCGGCGGCGGACGGGCGGTTCCCGGTGGTGCTGTTCAGCCACGGCCTGAGCGCGCGGCCGGAGGACTACCAGGCGCTGCTGACCCGCTGGGCGGCGGCCGGTTTCGTGGTCGCCGCGCCGCGTTTCCCGCACACCTCCCGGGGCACCGACGGCAACCCGCTGGACGTGCTCAACCAGCCGGCCGACGTGTCGTACGTGCTGACGCGGGTGCTCGCGCTGGGCGAGAAGGCCGGTGATCCGCTGCGCGGCCGGCTGGACCCGGAGCGGGTGGCCGCGACCGGGCACAGCGCCGGCGGCGTGACCACGATCGGGCTGTTCACCGCGGGCCGGGACGAGCGGCTGGACGCGGGCATCGTCTTCGCCGGCACCGCGCTCGGTGTGGGCACCGCGTTCGCCGGCGCCGCCGCGCCGCAGTTGTTCGTGCACGGCGAGGCCGACGAGGTGGTGTCGTACGCCGCCGGCAAGGCCGTGTACGACGCGGTGCCGTGGCCGAAGGCGATGCTCAGCCTGCCGAAGGGCGACCACGGCCGGGCGCTGCTCGGCGACGGCAAGGCGCTGGGCGTGGTCGCCGACACCACTGTCGAGTTCCTCCGCTGGACGCTCTACGGCGACCCGGCGGCGAAGAGGCGCCTCCCGGCCGACGCCGCCCGGGGCGGCCTGGCCACCCTGGACGACCGGCTCTGAGACGTCACGCGGTGTGGTCGACGACCACCTTGCCGAAGACCTCACCGGAGTGCAGCCGGGCGAACGCCTCGGAGATCTCGCTGAACGGCACCACCCGGTCGACCACCGGGCGCACCTCGTGCTCGGCGCAGAACGCGAGCAGCTCGGTCAGCTCGTCCGGGGTGCCCATCGAGGTGCCGAGGATCTCCAGCTGCATGGCGAAGACCCGCCGCAGGTTGACCTTGGGCTCGTGCCCGGCGGTGGCGCCGGAGACCACGATCCGGGCCAGCGGGGCGGCCGACTTCAGTGAGTGGTCGAACGTGGCCGCGCCGACCGTCTCGATCACCACGTCGACCCGCTCCGGCAGCCGCGCGCCGGGCTCCAGCGCGGTCGCGCCCAGCTCGGCGATCCGCTCCCGCTTGGCGGCGTCGCGGCTGGTCGCGTACACCCGCTTGCCGAGCGCGACGCCGAGCGCGACCGCCGCGGTGGCCACGCCGCCGCCTGCGCCCTGCACCAGCACCGACTCGCCGTCGGCGACCCGGCCCTTGGTGGTCAGCATCCGCCAGGCGGTGAGCCAGGCCGTGGGCAGGCACGCCGCGTCGGTGGCCGACAGGCCGTCGGGCAGCGGCAGCAGGTTCATCCGGGGTACGGCGACGAGCTCGGCGAACGTGCCCTGGTAGTGCTCGGAGAGGATGGAGACCCCGCGCGGGTCACCGGGGGTGGGCACCACCGGGTAGATGACCACCTCGTTGCCGTCCGGGTCGGTGCCGACCGCGTCGCAGCCCAGGATCATCGGGAGCTGGTCGGCGGTCAGGCCGACGCCGCGCAGCGACCAGAGGTCGTGGTGGTTGAGCGAGCTGGCCCGGACCCGCACGGTGACCCAGTCGTCCTGCGGGTGGGTCGGCTCGGGACGCTCACCGACGGCGAGCGCGGCGAGCGGGTTGTCGGCGTCGAAGGCCGAGGCGAAGGCAGCACGCATGATCGGCACCGTAACAAGCTGAGCAGCAGTTAAGAAGGGGCCCGTCCTATGCGAAACGCGACAGGACGGGCCCCTTCCCGTACGTCAGCGGCGGGCGACGCCGTCGCGGCGGGCGGCCTCCGCGACCGCCTCGGCCACCGCCGGGGCGACTCGCGGGTCCAGCGGTGACGGCACGATCGCGTCGGCGGTCAGCGACTCGGCCACCACTCCGGCGATGGCGTCGGCGGCGGCCACCTTCATCGAGTCGGTGATCCGGGTGGCCCCGGCGTCCAGCGCGCCCCGGAACACACCCGGGAACGCGAGCACGTTGTTGATCTGGTTCGGGTAGTCGCTGCGCCCGGTGGCGACCACCGCCACGTGCCGCGCGGCCACCTCGGGGTGCACCTCCGGGGTGGGGTTGGCCAGCGCGAACACGATGCCGCCGGGGGCCATGCCGGCCACCGCCGCCTCCGGGATCTGGCCGCCGGAGACGCCCACGAGCACGTCCGCGTCACGCAGCGCCTCGGTGATGTCGCCCTGCCGGCCCTCGGCGTTGGTGATCTCGGCCAGCTCGGCCTTGGTGCCGGTCAGCTCGCGGTGCCGGCCGATGATGCCGCGCGAGTCGCACACCACCACCCGGTCCGGGTCGACGCCTCCGGCGATCAGCATCTTGGTGACCGCCACCCCGGCCGCGCCCGCGCCGCTGACCGCCACCCGCAGGTCACCGAGCTTGCGGTTGAGCAGCGTCGCGGCGTTGCGCAACGCGGCGAGCACCACGATCGCGGTGCCGTGCTGGTCGTCGTGGAAGACCGGGATGTCCAGCGCCTCGTCCAGCCGGCGCTCCACCTCGAAGCAGCGCGGGGCGCTGATGTCCTCCAGGTTGATCCCGCCGAACGAGGGCGCGAGCGCCTTGACCGTCGCGACGATCTCGTCCACGTCCTGGGTGTCCAGGCAGACGGGCACCGCGTCCACGCCGGCGAACTGCTTGAACAGCACCGCCTTGCCCTCCATCACGGGCAGCGCGGCGCGCGGGCCGATGTTGCCGAGACCGAGTACGGCGGAACCGTCGGTGACCACGGCGACGGTGTGCGACACCCAGGTGTAGGTGTCGGCCAGCGCGGGGTCGGCGGCGATCGCCTCGCACACCCGGGCCACACCCGGGGTGTACGCGAGGGAGAGATCCTCGCGGCTGGTCAGCGGCACTGTGGAGGCGACTGCCATCTTGCCGCCGACGTGCAGGCGGAAGACGGGATCGGCGGGGTCCGGGGTGGACGAAGACATGGTGACTCCAGGATCTGTCGAGCAGACGGACCGGCCGGCGTGGTCAGCGGTGGTCAGCGACCGGCGGCGCGGCGGTGCGGGGGTCACCCGGGCACTTTTCGAGCATAGTCACGCTTCGGCACCCAGTATGTGAGCGGGGTCATATCCGCTCCGGTCGTTACCGGCGCCGGACCCGTCCCGGACGCGGCCACCAGCGGGCCACCACCCGGCCCCGGACGTCCGCCACCCCGTACGCCCGGGAGTCGTCGGCGACGAACTCGTTGTCGCCGCGCAACCACCAGCCGCCGTCGCGGGGTTCCACCGCCCGCTTGACCACGAGCAGGCCGGGACGGCTGCGGAACACCGCGACGACCACGTCCCCGGGACGTACCGGCCGGCCTCCGGTGCGGACCAGCACCGCGTCGCCGTGACGCAGCGTCGGGGCCATGGACGGGCCGGTCACCAGCACCGGCACCAGCGGGCCACGCAGAGCCGGGGGTTCGCCGGTGGGCGCCATGTCACCTCCCAGCCCCCGAGGGCGTCTCCAGGAGTAATGTCGTCTTGGATCATCGCAAACAACCCATGGAGGACCCTGATGCGCCTTCCCCGCATCCTCACGCCCCGGGTGACGGCCAGCGCTCACTGCGACCTGCCCTGCGGCGTATACGACCCGGCCCAGGCCCGGATCGAGGCCGAGTCGGTCAAAATGATCTGCGAGAAGTACCAGGCCAACACCGACCCGGAGTTCCGCACCCGCGCCATCCTGATCAAGGAGCAGCGGGCCGAGCTGGTCAAGCACCACCTGTGGGTGCTCTGGACCGACTACTTCAAGGCGCCGCACTTCGAGAAGTACCCGCACCTGCACCAGCTGTTCAACGAGGCCACCAAGCTGGCCGGCGCGGCCGGCGCCAAGGGCGCCACCGACCCGGCCAAGGCCGACGAGCTGCTGGCGAAGATCGACGAGATCTCGAAGATCTTCTGGGAGACCAAGCAGGCGTGACGTCGCCCGACGGCACTCCGACGATCCGGCCGGTACGTCCCGAGGACGTACCGGCCGTCGTCGCCATGGTGCACGAACTCGCCGAGTACGAGCGCGCTCCCGAGCAGTGCCACCTCACCACGGCACAGCTCGACGCGGCCCTGTTCGGCCCGTCCCCGGCGTTGTACGGCCACGTCGCGGTCGACGCGTCGGACCGGCCGGTCGGTTTCGCGCTCTGGTTCCTCAACTTCTCCACCTGGGCCGGCGTGCACGGCATCTACCTGGAGGATCTCTACGTCCGCCCGGAGGCACGGGGCACCGGCGCGGGCCGGAAGCTGCTCGCCACGCTCGCCGCGATCTGCGTGGAGCGCGGCTACCAGCGACTGGAGTGGTGGATGATCCACTGGAACCCGGCGGCCCGCTTCTACGCCGCGATCGGCGCCACGCCGATGGACGAGTGGACCCCGTACCGCCTGGCCGGGCCGGCGTTGCGCGAGCTCGCCACGCACGCGGCGGCCGTGCCCACGCGGCCCGCCCCCTGACCGGGTAGAGTCCCGCACCGGGGGGAGGAGCCGTGACTCAACTGACCGGGCACCCGACGACCGACGACGACGTCGTCCATCTCACCGTGCCCGCCGACGGTGGCTACCTCGGCGTGCTCCGCACCGCCACGGCCGGCCTCGCGGCCCGGCTCCAGTTCGCGCTCGACGAGATCGAGGATCTGCGCATCGCCGTCGACGAGGCGTGCGCCATGCTGCTCGCCATCGCCACCCGCGACGCCGAGCTGGAGTGCCGCTTCGCGGTCACCGAGGACGCGCTCACCGTCGAGGTGACGGTGCCGACGGTCCGGGGTGCCACGCTCCCGTCCGAGTCGTCGTTCGCGTGGAAGGTGCTCACCGCGCTGACCACCGGGGCGAACGCCCACGCGTCCGGCGGCCGGGCCACCATCTCGCTGCAGACCCGCCGCGCCGGCGGCTTCTGACCGGTCTTCACGACCACCGGCCCGGCGGCGCCCGCGCCGGGTCGCGCGCTCAGCGGGCCGACGGTGTCCGGGCCGGGCCTGCGCTCAGCGGGCCGGCTCGCCGAAGCCCAGCGCGCGGTTCGTCGGACCGCTCACCAGCAACCCGACCATGCCGATCCCGAGCGCCATCAGCGGCACCCCGAGCCACCCCATGCCGCCCTCGATCATGAACCAGCCGACCGGCAGCAGCATGAGCTGGAGGACGATGGCCGGCGCGCGGGCCCCGGCTCGGCGGCGGGACAGCGCGCCGCCGAGCGCCCAGAGCGCCACCGCGCCTCCGACGGCGAAGACGGTCACCAGGAGTGCCGAGGTCAGGTCCGTCGTGTCGGCGGTGAGGTCGGACCAGATGAGCCACACCGCGATCAGCCCCAGCGCCACCGCCTGGGCACGTAGCAGGAGCACCGCGGCGCGCAGCGTGCCGGGGAGCGGGTCGGAGTCGATCGTCACGGGCGCCACGATACCGGTGGGTAGTCGCGGTACAGTGCCGCCCATGCGGGCCGTCCTGGTGGTCAATCCGAAGGCCACCACCACCAGCGAGCGCAGCCGGGACGTGCTGGTCCGGGCGTTGCGCAGTGAAGTCGACCTGTCGGTGCGGTACACCCGCCGACGGGGCCACGCCATGGACCTGGCCCGGGAGGCCGCCCAGGAGGGCGTCGACCTGGTCGTCACGCTCGGCGGCGACGGCACCGTCAACGAGGTGGTGAACGGCCTGATGGCGGCGGAGCCGCCGACGTTCCGTACCGGACCGACCCCGGCCGAGCGGCTGCCCGCGCTGGCCACCGTGCCGGGCGGTTCGACGAACGTCTTCGCCCGCGCGCTCGGGCTGCCCCGGGAGTGGCCGGACGGCACCAGCATGATCCTCGAAGGGCTGCGGCTGGGCCGGTCCCGCACGATCGGGCTGGGCCGGGCCGACGACCGCTACTTCACGTTCTGCGCCGGCTTCGGGCTGGACGCGGCGGTGATCCGCCGGGTGGAACAGGCCCGTAAGAAGGGGCGCGTCTCCACCCCGGCGCTCTACTTCCGCTCCACCGCGAGTCAGTACTTCGTCGGCTCGGACCGCCGTCACCCGTCGATCACGTTGGAGCGCCCGGGTGAGACGCCCGAGGCGGAACTGGCCACCGCGATCATCCAGAACACCGCGCCGTGGACGTACCTGGGCGACCGGGAGATCAACCCGAACCCGGAGGCGTCGTTCGACCTCGGGCTCGACGTGCTCGCGCTGCGGCGGCTGCGGGTGGCCAGCACGGCCCGTACGGCGGTGCAGTTCTTCTCCCGGCAGCCGGATCCGCACGGCAAGCAGGTGCTGCGGCTGCACGACGTGGCGGAGTTCACGCTGGTCTCGGACCGGCCGCTGCCGTTCCAGCTGGACGGGGACTACCTCGGCGAGCGGGAGAAAGTCCGATTCACATCCGTTCCGGCCGCACTGAGAGTAATCTGCTAGGTCTCGGGTATCCCAGTCGGTTGACGCGGACCCCCCGCCGCGCGGGCGCGGTGGCCGCCACGCCGAGGAAGGGTGCCGGAAATGTCAGCAACATCACGCAGACCGTACTACATTGATTATCGACTGTGGCACGCCGGGTAACCAGGGCTCTGGCAAACCCGGACAAACGGGTGGTGAGCCCGCTCACTGTTCGGAGTTTTTCCGAGCGTCACCCTTGACATCGCTGTAGTTCGTGAAAGTATTCACAAGCGAACTCGTGTTGCCGGGACATTGCCTGGATATGCTCGTTCGGTTGAGCTGTTCCAGCAGGTCCGGGCACCCTACAGCCTGCTCACGCTGCGCCGAATTGATGGATGCTGACCGTCACCATTCGGCAATGCGGACGCATATAGAAATAGCAACGAAGCGTTATCTGGCCACCCACTAAGAATGAGGAGTGTTGCCGCCATGGACTGGCGCCACGATTCGGTCTGCCGCGACGAGGACCCGGAGCTGTTCTTCCCGATCGGGACGTCCGGCCCGGCCCTCCTGCAGGTGGAGCAGGCGAAGGCCGTCTGCCGGCGCTGCCCCGTGACCGACCAGTGCCTGCAGTGGGCGCTGGAGTCCGGTCAGGACGCCGGCGTCTGGGGTGGGATGAGCGAAGAGGAGCGTCGCGCGGTGAAGCGCCGCGGCGGCCTCCGGGTGCTGCGCGCTCACTCCGCCTGACCCGTACACGCTGACCGCCCCGGCCGGGATTCCGGCCGGGGCGTTCTGCTGTCCCGGACCGGGTCAGCCCGTCACCGCCTCCACCCGTCGCCGCACCAGGTCCGCCAGCTCCGGCAGGTCGGTCAGGGGATCCGCCACCGCCACCGCGCCGGCCGACCGGGCCGACGCGCGTACCCCGTCGTGGAACCGGCCCGGGGCGAGGAAGTAGGCGGCCACCGCGACCCGGCGGGCGCCCGCCGCGCGCAGTCGCGTCACCGCGCCGCCGACCTCCGGGGGCGCGGCCGAGGCGTACGAGACGCGGCAGGGAAGGCCCAGCCCGGCGCCGAACGCCGCGGCGACCCGGCCCACCGAGGCACGCGCCGCCGGATCCCGGGTACCGGCTGCCGCCAGCACCACCGCGTCCAGCCCGCCCGGCCCGTCGCCGGTCGCCTCCGCCAGGCGGCGGCGCAGCCCGTCCAGCAGCCCGCCGTCCACCCCGCCGCCGGTCGGCCCCAGCACGTCGGTCACCCGTACCTCGATGTCCGCGCCGGCCGCCGCGACCGCCGCCGGGATGTCCACCTTCCGGTGGTACGCGGCGGTCAGCAGCAGCGGCACCAGGACCGCCCGGGAGTGACCGGCGGCGGCCAGCCCGCGCAGCACCTCGGCCGGCCCGGGATCGGTGTGGTCGAGCCAGCTCGGCAGCACCGGACGACCGGGGCACGTGTCCGCCACGGCCCGGGCCAGCGCCCGGGTCGCCTCCGCCGCGCGCGGGTCACGACTGCCGTGGGCCACCAGCACCACCGGTGGCCCGGCGCTCAGGTGTGCAGGCCGCACTCGGTCTTCTCGAACATCGCCCAGCGGCCGGACCGGGGGTCCTCCCCCGCCTTCGTCCGCCGGGTGCACGGCCAGCAGCCGATCGAGCCGTAGCCGCGGGCGAACAGCTCGTTCACCGGGATGTCGTACCGGGCCACGTAGGCGTCCACCTCCCGCTGCGTCCACGCCGCGATCGGGTTCACCTTGACCTTGCCGCGCCGCGCGTCGAAGCCCACCACCGGCGTGTTCGCCCGGGTCGGCGACTCGTCCCGGCGCAGCCCGGCGGCCCAGGCGTCGTACCCGGACAGCGCCCGTTCCAGCGGCTCCACCTTGCGCAACTGGCAGCAGTCGTCCGGGGACCTGTTGAACAGGCGCGGACCGTACTGGCCGTCCTGCTGGCCCACGGTCATCCGGGGCCGGATGGAGCGCACCCGCACCGGCATCCGCCGGGCCACCTCGTCGCGGACCCTCAGCGTCTCCGGGAAGTGCAGCCCGGTGTCCAGGAACACCACGTCGACGCCGGGCGCGACCCGGGAGACCAGGTGCGCCAGCACACCGTCGGCCATCGAGCTGGTCACGCAGAACCGTTCGCCGAACGTCTCGGCCGCCCACCGCGCGATCTCCAGCGCGGGCGCGTCCGCCAGTTCCCGGCCGGCCTCCTCGGCCAGCGCACGCAGCTCCTCCGGGTCACGGCGGGCCGGCTCGGCCGCGCCGATCAGCCCGAGGCCGGCGGCGGAGACGAGGCCGGTCACCGGGTCACCGCCCGGCTCAGCAGGCCGGTGAACTTCACCGCGAAGACCCGCGCGCAGGCGTGGCACTCCCAGGCGCCGTGCCCGGCCTCGTGCGGTCGCAGGTCCTCCTCCCCGCAGTACGGGCAGTAGAGAGGCGCAGATCGGGCATCGCTCATCGCAACTCCTCCTCGTCGACTCTGATCACCCAGTTGGCGAACGTCTCGCCCTCGGTCCGGCCGGCCAGGTAGCGGCGGGCGAGCCGTTCCACGTACTCCGGAAGCTCCTCGGCGGTGGTCTTCAGACCGCGCAGCTTGCGGCCGAAGCCGGCGGTCTGCCCCTGCGCCATGCCGAGGCCGCCGCCGAGGTGCACCTGGAAGCCCTCGACCTGCCGGCCGTCCGGGCCCACCACGAGCTGGCCCTTGAGCCCGATGTCGGCGACCTGGGTGCGGGCGCAGGCGTTCGGGCAGCCGTTGAGGTGGATGGAGATGTCCGCGTCGAAGTCGCGCAGCCGCTCCTCCAGGCGCGCGACCAGCTCCTCGCCGCGCCGCTTGGTCTCCACGATCGCGAGCTTGCAGAACTCGATGCCGGTGCAGGCCATGGTGCCGCGCCGCCAGGCCGACGGCCGGGCCTCCAGGCCGATCCCGCGCAGCGCCGCCACGAGCGAGTCGGTCCGCTCCGGCGCCACGTCCAGCACGAGCAGCTTCTGGTACGGAGTGAGCCGCACCCGGTCGCTGCCGTGCGCCTCGACCACGTCGGCGAGCTGCGCGAGCTGGGTGCCGGACACCCGGCCCACCACCGGTGCCGCGCCCACGTAGTTCGCGCCGTCGCGCTGCGGGTGCACGCCGATGTGGTCGACCGGCTTCGCCGGCAGGTCCGCGGCCGGACCGTCGAGCAGCGTGCGGCCCAGGTATTCCTTTTCCAGCACCTCCCGGAAGCGCTCCACGCCCCAGTCGGCGACCAGGAACTTCAGCCGGGCCCGGTTGCGCAGCCGGCGGTAGCCGTAGTCGCGGAAGATGCCGACCACACCGGCCCACACGTCCGGCACCTCGTGCAGCGGCACCCAGACGCCGAGCCGCTTGGCCAGCATCGGGTTGGTGGAGAGTCCGCCGCCGACCCACACGTCGAACCCGGGCCCGTGCTCCGGGTGCTCCACGCCGAGGAACGCGATGTCGTTCGCCTCGTACGGCGTGTCGACCAGCCAGGAGATCGAGGTCTTGAACTTGCGGGGCAGGTTGGAGTACGCCTTGTCGCCGACGTACCGGCGGACGATCTCGTCGATCGCCGGGGTCGGGTCGAGCACCTCGTCCCGGGCCACCCCGGCGACCGGGCTGCCCAGCACGATCCGGGGGCAGTCGCCGCACGCCTCGGTGGTCTGGAGGCCGACCGCCTCCAGCCGGCGCCAGATCTCCGGCATGTTCTCGACCCGGATCCAGTGGTACTGGATGTTCTGCCGGTCGGTGATGTCGGCGGTGTCGCGGGCGAACTCGCGGGAGATGTCCGCGATCACGCGGAGCTGGGCCAGGTTGAGCTGGCCGCCGTCCACCCGCACCCGGAGCATGAAGAACTCGTCCTCCAGCTCGTGCGGCTCCAGCACGGCGGTACGCCCGCCGTCGATGCCGGCCCGGCGCTGGGTGTAGAGGCCCCACCAGCGGAACCGGCCGCGCAGGTCCTGCGGGTCGATCGAGGCGAACCCGCGGTGGGCGTAGATGTTCTCGATCCGGTCCCGCACGTTCAGCGGGTCGTCGTCCTTCTTGATCCGCTCGTTGGGGTTGAGCGGTTCCCGGTGCCCGAGCGCCCACTGCCCCTCGCCGCGTGGCCGGCGGGGCGCACGGGCGGCAGGCGCCGGGCTGTCGGGACGGGTCGGGGTGCTGCTGACCGCCATCGCGGCGTCCTCCATCGGTCTGCTGCGGTGCCTGGAGCGCGGACGCGGCGGCCGGCCCTGGAGAGGGCCGTGGACGGCGATGTCGATGACGGCCGGCGCGAGTACGCGCCCGAGACGGAAGGGTCGGGCGTCGTCAGTGGGCCGGACAGATCGCGCTGCGCACGCGGCCGTAATCGACGTGGCGACGTGCCACGAAGCGGCGGACGACAGCGGCGGTCATGTGCCTCATGCTGCCACACCCCGCCCCGCCCGACCACAGCTCCGCCCTGTGATCCCACATCACGGGCCCCACCCGAGATCGACCCCCATCCACCCTCACCCGCCCGCCTTCCTCCCCCACCCCTCCTCCTCCCCACCCCGTTGATCATGAAGTTGGCGGAGACAAAAGGGACGGTGAATGCCGTCAACTTCATGATCGGCCGGGTCGGGGCGTGGGGCCGGGTGGGTGGGAATCGGTGGAGCGGGCGGGTGGGAAGGGCTGGGCGTGTGACGCTGCGGGGGTGAGGAGGTTCGTGCCCGCGTCAGTGCGCGCCCGGTCGGGTCCGGTGGTATGGGTGGTTCCGGGACTGCTCACGCTCGCGGTGACACTGACCGGCATCGGGCACGCCCAGCCGTGGCGGGACGAGCTGGCCACCTGGAGCGCCGCCACTCGCCCGGTACCGGACCTGGCCCGGATGACCCGCACGATCGACGCCGCGACCGGGCCGTACTACCTGCTCATGCACGGCTGGACCGCGCTGGCCGGCACGTCGCCGACCGCGCTGCGACTGCCCTCCGAGCTCGCGATGGCAGTGGCTGCCGCGCTCACCGCCCGCCTCGGCGCGATGCTCATCGGCCGTCGCGCCGGGCTGCTGGCCGGACTGCTGTTCGCGGTGTTGCCGGTCACCTCGCGGTACGGCCAGGAGGCCCGCCCGTACGCCCTCGCCACGCTGCTCGCCGTGCTGGCCACGCTGCTGCTGGTCGAGGCGCTGCGCCGGCCGACCTGGCGACGCTGGGCCGGGTACGCCCTCGCCGTCGCCGCGCTCGCGCTGCTCCACCTGATCGCGCTCACCCTGCTCGCCGCGCACGCCGTGATGGTGCTGCTGACCGCCGCACGTGGCCCCGCGGCGGTCGTCGATCCGCCCGGCCAGTCCCGAGCCGAGATGCCCGACGCGGGCCGTCCACGCCGCAGACAACCGTGGCGTTCCACCCAGCCACGAGATCGAGCGCCGGTGGAACGCCACGGAGGTCACGGCGCCCCGCAGACACCCACGGCGTTCCACCCAGCCACGAGATCGAGCGCCGGTGGAACGCCACGGGTGTCACCGCATCCCGGGACCAGGGAGCACGGCACGGACGCGCCGGAAGCGGAACGGCAGGACGTGACCGGCGAGGCTCGGGAGGCGTCGGCGCCCGGCCGACGGGTGCCGGCCGGGTGGCTGCTGGCGCTGGTGCCGGTCGTCGTGCTCGTCGCCCCACTGGCGCTGGTCGCCCGGGGGCAGCGTGGACGGCAACTCGACTGGGTGGACCCGGCGCGCCTGCCCGACCTGGCGGCACTACCGGGCGCGCTGGCGCAGAGCGGCGTCGTCGGCGGGTTCGTGCTCGCGCTCGCGGCGCTCGGCGCGGCCCGGCTGGGTCGCCGGGCGCTGCTGCCCGCCGCCGCCGTGCTGCTGCCGGTGCTGCTGGTGTTCGCCGCCGGAACGACGGTGCCGCTCTGGGTGACCCGCTACCTCGTCTTCACCGTGCCGTTCGCCTGCGTACTGGCCGGCGCCGCGCTGGCTGCCGCGCGGGTCACTCCCGCACCGGCCCGGACGCCGGGAACAGCGACGCCCGCCGAACCCGAGCGCACGGCGACACCCGCCGCAGCCGGCCGCACTGCCGCGCCCGCGGAAGCAGAGCAAGGGCCGACGTCGCCGCGCGGACGGATCGCGACGGGAATCGCGGTGGTGGTTCTGGCCGGGCTGCTCGGGCTGCCCGATCAGGCGGCACTGCGCCGTACCCACGAGTGGCCGCGCAGCGCACCGGTCGACTACGCGGGGGCGGCCGGGATCATCCGCGCCGAGCAGCGACCCGGCGACGCGATCGTCTACTCGCCCCGGGACGGGTGGCTGTTCCCGGATCTCGGCATGGCGTACCACCTGGGGCCGAGGCTGCCGCGCGACGTGCTCGTGGTCCGCGACCAGCGTCAGGACGCGAGCCTGTGGGCCGTGGAGTGCGACGACCCGGCGCGCTGCCTGGCCCGGGTGGACCGGGTGTGGCTGGTGGTCACCGGTCGGCGCGCGGACCCGCCGGCGACGGTGCCTGGCGCGAAGGGCGACGCGCTGCGTGCGGGCTACACGGTGCGGCGGGTGTGGCCGCGGCCGGGGATCACGGTGGCCCTGCTCGTCCGGTGAGGCGGTCGGTGGTGCCGCGGGCCAGCGGTACGACGATGGCCGCCTCGGTGCCGCCGTCGGCGCCGTTACGCAGGTCGATGGTGCCGCGCAGCTCGCCGGTGACCAGCGCCCGGACGATCTGGAGGCCCAGGTTGCCGCCGCGCTCGGCGTCGAACTGCTCGGGCAGTCCCCGGCCGTTGTCGGTGACGGTGACGTGCAACTGCTTGCGGGCCCGGTGCGCGGTGACCACCACCTCGGGCCGGGGCGCGGTGACCTCGGCCTCGGGCCGGGGCGCGTCCGCGGGCGCGGGGGCAGCGGTCTCCTCGTCGGCCGGCGGGAAACCGTGTTCGACGGCGTTGAGCAGCAGCTCGTTGAGCACCATCACCAGCGAGGTGGCGATCTCGGCGGGCAGGATGCCGAAGGTGCCGCGGCGGCGCATGCCCACGCTCACCTCGGTGGCCGCGACCTCGGTGGCGGCGCTGGCGACGCGGTCGACGATGCCGTCGAACTCGACCGCCTCGTCGCTGGACAGGGAGAGCGTCTCGTGCACGAGCGCGATCGAGGCGACCCGGCGTACCGATTCCTCGAGTGCCACCCGCGCCTCGGGCATGGCGACGCGCCGGGCCTGGAGGCGCAGCAGCGCGGCGACGGTCTGGAGGTTGTTCTTCACCCGGTGGTGGATCTCCCGGATGGTGGCGTCCTTGGTGATCAGGGCGCGGTCGCGGCGGCGTACCTCGGTGATGTCGCGGACCAGCACCAGCGCGCCGATCGGCACTCCGGCGGGCATCAGCGGCAGCGCCCGGGTGAGCATGGTGGCGCCGCGGGCGTCGATCTCCCGGCGGGGCGGTGCCTCGCCGCGCAGCGCGGCGAGCACGGCGTTGCCCGCGTCGGTGCCTTCGAGGGGGTCGCCGGCGAGCCGGCGGTGCAGCTTGGCCAGGTCCTCCCCGACGAGGTGGGAGGCGTAGCCGAGGCGGCGGTACGCGGACTGCGCGTTCGGGCTGGCGTAGGTGACCTTGCCGTTGGCGTCGAGCCGCACCAGACCGTCGCCGACCCGGGGCGCCGAGGTGGTCTCGCCGGGGTGCCGGGGCGGCGGGAACGTGCCGTCGGCGATCATCTGGGCGAGGTCGTCGGCGGTGGTCAGGTAGTTCAGTTCGAGCTGGCTGGGGGTGCGGGCGGTGGACAGGTTGGTGTCCCGACCCACCACGGCGATCACCTCGCCGGCTTCACCGTCGCCGGTGCGCAGCCGGACCGGGATCGCCTCGTGGCGGGCCGGGACGTCGCCGTACCAGACCGGGTCGCCCTCGCGCCAGATCCGTCCCTGCCGGTGGGCCACCTCCAGGTGGGCCACCTCGGCCCCGCCGACGATGCGCCCGACCTGGTCGTCCAGGTAGGCGGTCGGCGCGGTGGTGGGACGGACCTGGGCCACGCAGAGGAACGTGCCGTCACCGTCCACCGGCACCCAGAGCAGCAGGTCGGCGAAGGACAGGTCGGACAGCAGCTGCCAGTCGCCGGCGATCCGGTGCAGGTGGTCGATGTCGGCCGGTCGGAGCGCGGTGTGCTCCTCGGCGAGGTCACGGAGGGTGGACACGCCCCACAGCGTGCCACGCCGGGCCTCACATCGTCGCCGTGACCTTCTTCAAGCCGCGCGGCGCGTCCGGGTCCTCGCCCCGGGCCAGCGCCAGGGACAGCGCGAGCCGTTGCAGCGGCAGGATGTCGAGCAGCGGCGCGTACCGCTCGTCGACCTCGGGCACCGCCATCCGGGTCTCGCCGACCTCGGCGGAGCCGACCACCACCACGTCGGCGCGGCGCTCGCCGAGCCGGGGCAGCACCTCGCGCATGGACGTGCCGCCGGGGCCGGAGCCGACCACGGCGAGCACCGGGACGTCCGGGTCGGTCATGGCGAGCGGGCCGTGCAGCAGGTCGGCGCCGGAGAAGGCGAGCGCCGGCAGGTACGAGGTCTCCATCAGCTTCAGCGCCGCCTCCCGGGCAGTCGGGTACGCGTAGCCCCGGCCGGTGGTGACGAGCTGGGCGGCGAACCGGTAGCGCGGGGCGAGCCGGGCCGGGGTGTCGTCGGCGAGCGTCTGCGCGGCCAGCTCGGGCAGGCGGCTCAGGGCGGCTCGCTCCTCGGCGGGCAGCACGCCGTCGCCGGCGCGTACCCCCTCGATGAGCATGAGCAGCGCGAGCAGCTCGGCGGTGTAGGTCTTGGTGGCGGCGACCGCGCGCTCGTGTCCGGCGGCGATGTCGACGCTCAGCTCGGCGGTCTCCACCAGCGGCGAGCCGGGGTTGTTGGTCACGGCGAGGGTGAGCGCGCCGGAGGCGCGGGCGACCCGCAGCACCTCGGCGAGGTCGGGCGAGCCGCCGCTCTGGCTGACGCCGACGACCAGCGCGTCGGACAGGTCGGGCCGGGCGCCGAAGACGGTGATCGCGCTGGGGGAGGCCAGCCCGGCGGGCAGTCCGAGGCGGATCTCGGTCAGGTAGGCCGCGTAGAGCGCGGCGTGGTCGGAGGTGCCCCGGGCGGTGAAGACGACGTGCCGGGGGCGGCGTTCGGCGACGACGGCCGCCACCTCGGCGATGGCCGCCGCGTGCTCGGTGGAGAGCAGGCGCTCGTAACCGGCCGGCTGCTCGTCGATGTCGGCGGCCATACCGGCCCCTGGACGCGTCACTCCAGAACCTCCTTCTGCGCGTTTCCCGCGCGTTCGATGCTCAGTCTTGCACGTTTGAGCGGCTCCAATCAACGCAACGAGCAGGAGTGCGCAGTGGATCACTAATCGACGGAAGATCCCCTAGGCTTGCCCGGCTGACCGACCGACCGGCGAGAGGACGACGTGCCCGAGGACGACGCCGCGCTCTCCGCGGAGGAGGAACTCGCGCTGGCCCGGCTGGCACTGGGCGAGGGCGACCTGCGGCACGCCGCCGACCACGTGGCCGCCGCGCTGGTCCGCTCCCCCACGCTTCCCGAGGCGCACGAGACGCTCGCCCGGCTCAACGCGGCGAGCGGCGGGGACCTGGACCTCTTCCCGCTCGGCCAGCAGGCGTTCGTCGGCGCCGTGGTGGCCCGCGCGCACCTGCTCGCCGCCGCCGGCCGCCCCGCCGAAGGGCTCGACCTGCTCGCCGCCGCCACCGGCTACGCGCCCGCCGCGCCCTGGGCCGCCGTACCCTGGGTGACCGCCGCCGACCTGCCGGAACGCCTCGATCCCGAGCGCACCGCCCGGATCCTCATGCAGGTCTGCGCGGCGGCGCCGGACCCCGCGCCGCGCCGGCTGCGCGAGCCGCTCGCGCCGTACCTCACGCTGGCCCGCAACGCGATCACCGTCCATCCGGCCCATCCGCTGCTGCTGGGCGCGGCGTCCGCGCTGGCCCGGCGCCTCGGCGAGGTCACCCTCGCCGTCACCTGGGCCACCCGGGGGGTACGCGCACAGCCCACCAAACTCGGCGAGGTGTGGCTCGGGTACGCGTACCGCAGCGCCGGCCGGACCGCCGAAGCGCTCGCCGCACTGGAACGCGCTGTCGCGCTCGACCCCGACGACCTCGCGGTCTACGCCGACATCGCCGGCACGCTGGCCGACCACGGCCGGCTCGACGCGGCGCTGGGCTGGGCCGACCGGGCGCTGGCGAAGGATCCGGCGTTCGACTGCGCCGTGCACACCGCGCACCGGCTGCGCTACCTGCGCGACGGGAACGTGGACCACCTGGTGGCGCTCGCCGACTTCGTCCGCGACCACCCGGACGACACGCACGAGCACGGTGACCTCGCCGAGTGCTGCCGGGGCCGCCCCTGGCTCGGGCAGGTGACCCCGGCGGGCGACGACGCCCCGGCCCCGGACGGTCCCGCCCCCTCGACCGAGGCGGTACGGCGGCTCCAGCAGCTCGCGCACCCGGCCTGGGCGCACCCGCCGGCCGCGTACGACGCCGCGGTCGGGCTGGCCACACTGGACCTCGCCGACCTGCTCGCCCTGCTGGCACACCCGCCGGAGGCGCCGGCGACCGCGCTGGGCCGGGTGCTCGGCGGGCAGGATCCGGCACTGTGGACGCGCTGCGCGCAGGTCTGGGCCTGCCTCGGCCTGCTGCACCACCGCACCGACGAGCCGTGGGAGCGGTCGACCCGGCGGCGGGTGCTCGGGGAACTTGCCGCCGGCGATCTCGGCCCGGCCGCCGAGGCGGCACTGTTCGCCCTGGTCACCGCCGCCTGGGTGCACCCGGACACCCGCGCCGACGTGGCCGCGCTGGTGGCCGGGCGGATCGCCGAGGTGGCGGCCGGGCCGATCCGGCGCACCCCGATCGCGGTGTCACTGGCGTACCTGGCGCGGGCCACCCCGGCGCTCGACGCGGCGACACGCGCCGCTGCCGGGCGGCTGGTCGCCGACGCCGAGGGCGGTCCGCTGCGGCGTCTCTGGCGACGCCTCACCGCCTTGTTCCGCCGCGGCTGACCGCGCAGCGGCGGACGCGGCGCGGCCCCGCGTACCCCTTCTGGGCGCCGGCGGGGCCGCGACGGTGCGTCAGGCGACGGGGGCCTTGCCGAGCGCGGCCTCGGCCTGGTCCTCCGGTGTGGCGCCGGCCGGCGGCACGTCGTTCGTCGCGCGCAGCGGCACCTCCTTGATGAACCAGGCGAGCACCGGTACGGCCACTGTGAACAGGACGGCCCAGAAGAAGACGTGCGAGATGGCGTCGGAGAGGCCGCCGAGCACCGCCTCGCGCATCGGGCCGGTGAGCTTCTTGAGGGCCTCCAGGTCCATCGCGCCGCCCTCGCCGCCGCCCGAGCCCGCGAACGCCGGACCGGCCGCCGAGTCGGCCAGACGGCTGGCGAAGATCGCCCCGAAGAGGGAGACGCCGAAGGAGCCGCCGATGGACCGGAAGAAGGTGGCCGCGCCGCTGGCCGCGCCGAGGTCCTTCTGTTCCACGCTGTTCTGCGCGATCAGCATCGAGGTCTGCATGAGGAAGCCCATGCCGACGCCGAGCACGATCATGTAGAGCGAGGACTGCGTCTTGCTGGTGTCCACGTCCAGCAGGCTGAGCAGGCCCATCCCGGCGGCCATCACCACGCCGCCGACGATCGGGAAGACGCGGTAGCGGCCGGTCTTGGTGATGGTCCGGCCGACCACGAGCGACACCACGAGCATGCCGAACATCAGCGGGAGCAGCAGCAGGCCGCTGTTGGTGGCCGACGCGCCCTGGACGGTCTGCTGGTAGAGCGGCAGGAAGTTCATCGCGCCGAACATGGCGAAGCCGAGCAGGAAACCTATCACCGAGATCAGCGCGAAGTTGCGGTTGGTGAACAGGCTCAGCGGCAGGATCGGCTCCGGCACGCGGCGCTCGACCAGCGCGAACGCGCCGAGCGCGAGCACCGCCAGCACGGCCAGGCCGAGGATCTGCGGCGAGACCCAGTCGTACTCGTTGCCGCCCCACGTGGTCACCAGCACGATCGCGGTGATGCCGACGGACAGCAGCGCCGCGCCCAGCCAGTCGATCTTGTGCTCGGTGCGGTACTTCGGCAGGTGCATGGTGGTGGCGAGGACCAGCAGCGCCGCGCCGCCCAGCGGCAGGTTGACGTAGAACGCCCAGCGCCAGGAGAGGTGGTCGGTGATGAAGCCGCCGACGAGCGGCCCGGCGACCATGGCGATGGCCATGATGCCGGCGATCATGCCCTGGTAGCGGCCCCGCTCACGCGGCGGGACCAGGTCACCGATGATCGCCATGACGCCGACCATCAGGCCACCCGCGCCGAGGCCCTGGACGGCCCGGAACGCGATCAGCTCGATCATGCCGGTGTCGGTGCCGCCGAAGACGCCGGAGCCGGACATGCCGCAGAGCGCGGAGCCGACCAGGAACACGACCACGGCGGTGAGGAAGACCGTCTTGCGGCCGTAGAGGTCGCCGAGCTTGCCCCAGATCGGCGTGGATACCGTCGTGCCGAGCACGTACGCGGTGACCACCCAGGTGAAGTGGTCGGCGCCGCCGAACTCGAAGACGATCCGCGGCAGCGCGGTGCTGACGATCATGTTGTCGAGCATCGCGAGCATCATCGCGATCATCAGGCCGAACAGGACGACCCGGACATTGGGTCTCGTGGTCACCTGGGCTGGTTGACTCATCGGTAGGCTCCCCCGCAGATCGGATGATCGACTTACTTGCCGCCCGGCTAGTTTGCTTACTAGCCGGACGGTAAGCTGATGACGGACGCACGTCAAGCGGATTGGAAGGATGTCGGCCGGTGAGGGAGACCACAGGTGGCACGCGGGAGCGGATCCAGGCCGTCGCCTTGGAACTCTTCACCGAGCAGGGCTACGAGAAGACGTCGCTGCGGGAGATCGCCGAGCGGCTGGGCGTGACCAAGGCGGCGCTCTACTACCACTTCAAGAGCAAGGACGAGATCGTCACCAGCCTGGTCGACGACCGGCTGCGCCGGATGGACGAGCTGATCGCCTGGGCCGCCGACCAGCCGCCCACCCTGGCGACCCGGCGCGCCCTGATCAGCCGGTACGCCGACAGCATGTTCGCCGGCGACCTGCCCCAGGTGATGCGCTTCTTCGAGCAGAACCAGACGGTGCTCAAGAGCCTGGTCGCCGGCCAGCAGATGCGGGAGCGGATGATGCGGCTGGCCCACGAGCTGTGCCGGGGAGACGACTCACCCGCCGCACAGCTCCGCGCCGCGCTCACGCTGTTCGCGGTGCACAGCAGCTGGTTCGCGGTACGCGCGCCGGGCATCACCGACGACGAGCGCAAGCGGATCGCACTTCAGGTGGCCGACGAGCTGCTCGCCAAGATCGGCGAGACCGAGCCGGGCTGAGGCGCACCGCCTCAGCCCGCCGCGACCGGACTCAGCCCGCCACGGTCAGATCCAGCCGCAGGCCGCGCAGGTCGATCCCGGGCAGCGGCGTCCAGTCCTTCTCCGGGTACCTGACGAAACCGAGCCGCTCGTACAGGCGGTGTGCGCTCGCCGCCATCCCGGCGCGTACGCAGATCACCACAGCCGTGCAGCCCAGCTCCGCCGCGCGCGCCACACACGCCGTCGCGAGCGCGGCGCCGGCGCCCCGGCCCTGGGCGGCCGGATCCACAGCGAGCATCCGGAACTCGGCCTCGCCCGGGCCGGCGAGTTCGGCGTACGGGGTGCCGGGCAACACGAACGTCACCGCGCCGAGCACCTGGCCCGTGACGTCGTCGACGGCCACCAGCACCTCGCCGGTCTCCGCGCGGGTGGCCACGTCGGCGAGCACCGGCGCGTACCCGGTCTCGTCCTTGAGCTGGCCGTCCGCCTCGTACGCGGCGACGGTCAGCCGGGCCACGACCGGGAAGTCCGCCGGCTCGGCGCGGCGTACCCGCAGGCCGGTCAACCGATCTCCGCGATCAGGTCGCCGTCCTGCACCACGTCACCCTCGTTGACCGCCAGCTTCTGCACCACGCCGTCGGACTCGGCGACCACCGGGATCTCCATCTTCATCGACTCCAGGATGACGAGGGTGTCGCCCTCGGACACCGTGTCGCCGGCCGACACGACGACCTTCCAGACGTTCGCCACCATCTCGGCGCGGATCTCCTCGGCCATCTCCGGCCCTCCCTCTCCCCGACAGCTCCCCGACAATCCTGCGAACGGTATCCAATCATGACGCCGGTCACGCCGGGCCGCGCACCACCGCCGCGCGATCCGCCCCACCGCACTCCGGCGGGCGGCGGCGGCACTAGCATCGTGCGGGTCGGCCACCGGCGAGCCGGGGAGCCACACCGCGACCTCCGCCGCGCCCAGCCGCGGACGGAACCGTGACCAGCACAAGGAGGCAGAGCATGGCGAAGAAGGCCCGCAAGAAGAAGGCCCGTAAGAAGAGCAGCGCCAACCACGGCAAGCGCCCCAACTCCTGATCATCCGATCAGCGCGGCGCAGGCGCCGGACAGCGAAACGGCCCGGGGTCCGTCATCGGACCCGGGCCGTTTCGTCGCTTGTCAGTCGGCCAGTTCGCGCGACTCGGTGCTCTCGAAGACCACCAGTTCGGTCAGCCGCAGGCGCAGCCGCTCCCGCAGCTTCTCCGGGGCCGCCTCGTTGCCGCAGCACCGGGCCACGAGCGCCTTGACCTCCTGCTCGATGCCGTACTCGCGCAGGCACGGCCCGCACTCGTCCAGGTGGTGCCGGATCAGCACCCGGCGCTCCTCGGCGCACTCCAGGTCGAGGTAGAGGTAGACCTCGGCGAGCACCTCGCGGCAGTCCGTCTCGTGCGGTTGTCCACAGCTCACGGTCACACCTCCCGGCCGGCGGCGGCGGTCGAACCCTTCTTCGACGAGGCGGCGCTGAAACCCCGCTCCGCCGCGTACTGCTCCAGCAGCTTCCGCAGATTACGTCGGCCACGGTGCAGACGGGACATCACGGTGCCGATCGGCGTGCCCATGATGTCGGCGACCTCCTTGTAGGAGAAGCCCTCGACGTCGGTCAGGTAGACGGCCAGGCGGAACTCCTCCGGCAACTGCTGGAGGGCCTCCTTGACGTCGCTGTCCGGCAGCCGGTCGAGCGCCTCCGTCTCGGCCGAGCGCAGGCCGCTGGACGTGTGCGACTCCGCCTCGGCGAGCTGCCAGTCGGTGATCTCCTCGGTCGGCGCCTGGATGGGCTGGCGCTGCCGCTTGCGGTAGGTGTTGATGTAGGTGTTGGTCAGGATCCGGTAGAGCCAGGCCTTCAGGTTGGTGCCCTGCTCGAACTGGTGGAAGGCGGCGTACGCCTTCAGGTACGTCTCCTGGACCAGGTCCTCCGCGTCCGCCGGGTTGCGGGTCATCCGCAGCCCGGCAGCGTAGAGCTGATCGACGAAGGGCATCGCGTCCCGCTCGAAGCGGGCCCTGCGCTCGTCCGTCTTCTCGGTGGTCAACCGCACATCCCCTCGCGTCGGATGCTTTCCCGCCGAGGATACGCGTACCCGCCTACCGGCAGATTCACTTCCGGAGTGTGTGCCGGTGCTCACGACCGACGCCGCCGCGGGCCACTCCGGCGCGTCGAGCAGCCGCCGGAGCCGGCGCTCGTCCCGTTCGTCCCGTTCCCGGCTCCGTGTCTCGATCGGCACCGGTCACCCCCCTCGCGATGGCTCTGTCGTCGTCCACAGGGAGACAACGCGAGTTGTGGGGCGTGGCATTCCTCCGGCCCCACCCGATCCTGGTCCCGGCCTCGGCCGCGACCGACGCTGGGACCAGGAAGGGCCTGGGAGGGTGGCCCCGGCGCGCCCGAACCGGGCGGCCGGCACCAACCGGTGCAACGACCCGCCGCGCCGGACGGTCACGGCGCGCGCCGACCGGTCAGGACGACCACCCGTGTACGCGCAGCCAGTCCCGCACCACGGCGGCCGTGCCGGCCGGATCGCCGCGCAGGTCGTGGCGCTCCCCCGGCCGGACCACCACCTCGATGCCGGGGCCGGGCTCGGGTACGCCGAACGGATCCCGGTCGCCGTTGACGACGAGCGTGGGCAGCCCGGTGAGCAGTTCCCCGGCCCGGGAGCGTTCCGGCCGTCCCGGCGGGTGCAGCGGGAACGCCAGCGCCACCACCCCGGCCGCCCCGACGGCGACGGCGGTACGGCAGGCGACCCGGGCGCCGCTCGACCGCCCACCGACCACCCAGTGGCGCACCCGTCGAGCGCGCCGGCGCAGTTCGGCCAGCACCGCCGTCCACGCCTCGTCGAGGTGCCCGGCGGGGGCGGGCGCGCGTCGCCCGGAGACCCGGTACGGCTGGGTCACCAGGGCCACCCCGGCCCCGGCGGCGAGCACCGCGTCCCGCACGGCGGTCAGGTCGGGCGCGTCCACGTCGCCGCCGGCGCCGTGACCGAGCACCAGCACCGCCGCGCCGCCGGCGGGTGGGTCGAACCGGAGCCGGGCAGGCCCCCGTGGTGTGTCGATCTCGTCGTCGTGCCGCACCGGCCCATTCTGCGCGGGCCGGCCGGCCCGCCGGTGCTCGGGCGCGGAAACGGACGTCGCCCGCGGCCTGCCGGAGCGGCCACGGGCGACGTCGGGATCAGCTCAGCGGGACCAGCGTGAGCAGGCGGTCGCGCACCGGCGGACCGGCGTCGTCGAGCGCGTCCGGATCCGGCTGCACCTCGCTGCGCCAGGCCACCAGCATGGCGCGCCGCTCACGCGGCGTGGTGCCGCCCCAGACGCCGTGGCAGTCGCCCACCTCCAGCGCCCAGGCCAGGCAGGAGCCCTGGACGTCGCAGGTGCGGCAGAGCGCCACCGCCGCGTCGGCCGGTTCGTTCGGTGCCGGAAAGAACGTCTCCGGATCGACGTTCTGACAGGTGCCCCTGGTGCGCCAGGCGTCGTCCTGGCGTCGTTCGCTCAGCGCCCGCAGCAGTCGCGGATCGCGCCGCGCGGCGGCTACCTCGTGCGGACGCGGCATACGTGCCCGTGTCAATACACCCACCTCCCCCGTGGGAACCGGCGTAGATCTTTACAAGATCGATGAGTGTCATCCGCCCCGTGCGAACAGACGCCCATCACCGGCGCTGTGTTCTATCGCATTCGCGTACGTCAGGACAAGGGTCTTCAATGAAACTGACTGAACGTCCGGGCGACTTTTCCGGCCCAACCCCGGCAAACGGGTACACGCAAATGTGGCGGAGCGTGATCAGAACAGCGTCGGTCCGGCGGCCGTCTCGGCACCCGCCGGGGCCACCGCGGCGATCAGCTCCGGGCCGTCGTTACGGACGTCGCCCACGGCCCGGGAGACCGGCCGGATCTCCAGCCCGGCGAGCAGGCCGGCGTCCGGCGGCGTGAGCAGCCCCGCCGGTTCCTCGGCCGGGCCGAGCCAAGCCGCCCAGCGCTCCGGCGACAGCAGCAGCGGCATCCGGTCGTGCACCTCGGCCAGCTCGCCCACCGCAGCGGTGGTGAGCACGCTGAACGTGAGCCGGGCCGCACCCGCCGACTCCCACACCGACCAGATGCCGGCGAACGCCAGGACCGAGCCGTCCCGCGGGGTCATGAAGTACGGCTGGCGTCCGCCGTCGGCGAGGCGGACCCACTCGTACCACCCGTCGGCGGGGACCAGGCAGCGGCGGCGGGCGAAGGACGGCGCGTACGCCCGGCTGGTGGCGACCGTCTCGGCCCGCGCGTTGATCATGCGGGCGGCCCCGGCGGCGCTGCGCGACCACTGCGGGAGCAGGCCCCAGCGGCCGAGGGAGAGCAGCCGGTGCCCCTCCGGGGCGAGCCGGACCAGCGGCACCGGGTCGGTCGGCGCGACGTTGTAGTCCGGCGCCGCCCCGCCGGTCTCGTCGGCCGACTCGAAGATCGCGCTCAGGTCGGCGGCGCTCCGCGTCGTGGCGTACCTCCCGCACATGGCGCCCACGCTAGCCGCATCCGGACGTTCCGGCTGTCCCGCCCAACGGGAGCAGCGGCGACGGACGGTTCCACCGGCCCGTGAGCTTGGCAGAATGTAACGGTGAGCAATCCGACCGCGACGCGTCCGCCGCAGCCGTGGACCGCGCCGACCGCGAGCGACCCGGTCGCCGCGACGCTGCGCCTGCCCGGTTCCAAGTCCATGACCGCCCGGGCCCTGGTGCTCGGCGCGCTCGCCGGGGGGCCGTCGACACTCGCCCGCCCGCTGCGCGCCCGGGACACCGAACTGATGGCCGGTGGCCTGCGCGCGCTGGGTGCCCACATGTCCGTCTCGGACGACGACCGCTGGCTGGTCCGTCCCCATCCGCTGGCCGGCCCGGCGCACGTCGACGTCGGCCTGGCCGGCACCGTGATGCGCTTCCTGCCCCCGGTGGCCGGGCTGGCCGCCGGGCGGGTCACGTTCGACGGCGACCCGCACGCCCGGACCCGCCCGCTCGGGCCGCTGATCGGCGCGCTGCGCACGCTCGGCGTCCGCATCGACGCGCCCCCGGCCGGCAGCCTGCCGCTCGTCGTGCTCGGCGCGGGCCGGGTCACCGGCGGCGACGTGGTGATCGACGCCTCCGCGTCCAGCCAGCTCGTCTCCGGGCTGCTGCTCGCCGCGCCGCGCTTCGACCGGGGCGTGGTGGTCCGGCACGAGGGGCCGCCGGTGCCGTCCGCGCCGCACCTGCGGATGACCGTGCAGATGCTGCGCGCGGCCGGTGCCGCCGTCGACGACACCACGCCCGACGTCTGGACGGTCGAGCCGGGCCCGCTGTCCGGGCGCGGCTGGGAGATCGAGCCGGACCTGTCCGGCGCCGCGCCGTTCTTCGCCGCCGCCCTGGTCACCGGCGGTGAGGTGACGCTGCAGGGCTGGCCGCGCAGCAGCCTCCAGCCGGTCGAGCGGCTCCGCGAGCTGCTGCACCGGATGGGCGGCGAGGTGAGCCTCGGCACGGACGGCCTGACCGTGCGGGGCACCGGCACGGTGCGCGGGCTCGACGCCGACCTCTCCGACGTCGGCGAGCTGACCCCGGTGCTGACCGCGCTCACGCTGCTCGCCGACGGGCCGTCCCGGCTCACCGGCATCGGCCACATCCGCGGCCACGAGACCGACCGGGTCACCGCGCTGGCGAAGGAGTTCACCGCGCTCGGCGCGGACATCACCGAGACCCGTGACGGGCTGGACATCCGGCCCCGCCCGCTGCGCGGCGGGACGTTCCGCACGTACGCCGACCACCGGATGGCGCACGCGGCGGCGGTGGCCGGGCTGGCCGTCCCCGGCATCGAGGTCGACGACGTGGCGTGCACCTCCAAGACCATGCCGGAGTTCCCGGCACTATGGTCGGGGATGGTGACCGGCAAGAACTGAGAGCGGGGGACGTCCTGGCGACGAAGCGGCGCGAGTACGACGAGGACGACGTCCGGGTCCGGCCGGGCCGGTCGTCGCGCCCACGAACGCGCACCCGGCCCCGCCACGCCGACGCCGTCGAGGGCTTCGTCATCGCCGTCGACCGGGGCCGCTACACCTGCGTGCTGTCCGGGGCCGGGCCGGACGCGCCGCTCGTGACCGCCATGCGCGCCCGCGAGCTGGGACGCAAGTCGGTGGTGGTGGGCGACCGGGTGGGGCTGGTCGGAGACACCTCCGGTGCGCCGGGCGCGCTGGCCCGCATCGTGCGCATCGCCGAGCGGACCTCGGTGCTGCGGCGTACCGCCGACGACGACGAGACCACCGCCGAGGGCCGGCTGGAGCGGGTCGTGGTGGCGAACGCCGACCAGCTGGTGATCGTCAGCGCGCTCGCCGACCCGCCGCCGCGTACCGGGTTCATCGACCGCTGCCTGGTGGCCGCGTACGACGCCGACATCGAGCCGCTGCTCTGCCTCACCAAGGCCGACCTGGCCGGCCCGGAGGCGGTGCTCGGCTACTACACCGAGCTGGAGCTGCCGTACGTGCTGATCCGCCCGGACTCCGACCTGGCCGCGCTGCGGGCGCTGCTCGCCGGCCGGGTCTCGGTGATGGTGGGTCACTCCGGGGTGGGCAAGTCGACGCTGGTCAACCGCCTCGTCCCGGACGCCGAACGGGCGGTGGGCACGGTCAGCGCGATCGGCCGGGGCCGGCACACCTCGACCAGCGCGGTGGCGCTGCGCCTGCCCGCCGAGCCCGGCGGCGACACCGGCTGGATCGTCGACACCCCCGGGGTACGCAGCTTCGGGCTGGCGCACGTGTCCGCCGAGAGCCTGCTGCACGGCTTCCCCGACCTGGTCGAGGCGACAGTCGACTGCCCGGCCAACTGCCCGCACACGGCCGACGAGGCGGACTGCGCGCTCGACGCCTGGGTGGCCGCCGGGAAGGCGGACGCGCGCCGGCTCGCCTCGTACCGCCGGTTGCTGGCCTCGCGCAGCGGCGAGGGCGACCCGCGCGAGCCGGAGCGCAACCCCGGCGACCCGCTCGCCGGTTCCTGACCGGCGGACCGGCGGCGACCCGCCGTCGCCGGCCGGGCCGCCGCAACTAGCGTGTCCGTCATGACCGGGTACGCCGACGACCTCGCCCTCGCCCACCTGCTCGCCGACGCCGCGGACGCCGTCTCCTCGGCCCGGTTCCGCGCGCTCGACCTGCGCGTCGAGTCGAAGCCGGACCTGACCCCGGTCTCCGACGCGGACACCGCTGTGGAGCGGGAGATCCGTGCGCTGCTGGCCGCGCATCGTCCCGGTGACGGCCTGCTCGGTGAGGAGTACGGCGAGCAGCCGCCCGCCGGCCCCGACGGGCGACGCTGGGTGATCGACCCGATCGACGCCACGAAGAACTTCGTCCGGGGCGTACCGGTCTGGGCCACGCTGGTCGCGCTGCTGGAGCACGACCGGCCGGTGCTCGGCCTGGTCTCCGCGCCGGCGCTGGGCCGCCGCTGGTGGGGCGCGCTCGGCGCGGGCGCGTTCGCCGGCACCGGCCCGGCGGACGGCACGCCGATCCGGGTCTCCGGCGTGACAGCGCTCGGCGACGCGAGCTTCTGCTACTCGTCGCTGACCGGATGGGAGCAGGCCGGCCGGCTGGACGCGGTGCTCCAGCTCATGCGCGACACCTGGCGCAGCCGCGCGTACGGCGACTTCTACGGCTACATGCTGCTGGCCGAGGGGGCGCTGGACGTGATGGTGGAGCCGGAGCTGTCGCTGTGGGACATCGCCGCGCTGGTGCCGATCGTCACCGAGGCGGGCGGCCGGATCACCGACCTGGCCGGGCGGCCCGCCCCGGCCGGCGCCGACTCCGCCGACATCAGCGCCGTGGCCAGCAACGGGGCGCTGCACGACGACATCCTGGCCCGGCTCGGCCGTCCAGCCGAGCGCTGACCCGGGAAGAGCCTCTATCCTCGCCAGGTGGTTTCCTCCGGTTGGTGCTTCCTGGCAGCGATGATCATCGCGTACGGCTTCGCCAACCTCCTCCAGTCGGTCGCGGCCGCGCGGACCACGGTGCACCACACGTTCGATCCCGGGCTGCTGCTGCGCCTCGCCGGGCACCGGACGTACCTGATCGGCCTGACCTGCCAGGTCGTCGGCTTCGTGCTGGCCTTCCTGGCCCGCCGTGACCTGCCGTTGTTCCTGGTCCAGGCCAGCGTGGCGGCCGGGCTCGGGGTGACCGCCGTCCTCGGCGTGCTGGTGCTCAAGTGGCGGCTGCCCGCCGCCGAGGTGGCCCTGCTGGTGCTGCTGTTCGCCGGCATCACCGCGCTCGTGCTCTCCGCCCAGCCGGCGCCGTCGCGACAGCTCGGCACCGCCGGGCTGGTCGGCCTGGCGGTGGCGGTGGTGGCGATAGCCGCCTCCGGCTTCTTCGCCGCCCGGTTGCACGGCGCGCTCGGGTCGGTGGTGCTCGGCTCACTGGCCGGGATGGCGTTCTCCGCCGCGGCGGTGGCGGCCCGGCCGCTCGCCTCGGCCGGATCGGTGGAGGCGTTCGTCCGCGACCCGCTGCTGTACCTGCTGATCGTCCACTCGGTGATCGGCCAGCTGCTGCTCGGGCTGGCCATGCAGCGCGGGTCGACCACGGCGGCGGTGGCCGCGATGGACGCCGCCGGCGCGGTACCCGCGGCGATCG
This sequence comes from Micromonospora sp. CPCC 205554, assembly GCF_036902745.1. Lineage (NCBI taxonomy): Bacteria > Bacillati > Actinomycetota > Actinomycetes > Micromonosporales > Micromonosporaceae > Micromonospora > Micromonospora sp. CPCC 205554. The sequence goes on from NZ_JBAKHP010000010.1 coordinate 141,988, forward strand.
TCGGCCTGCTGCTGCTCAACGACAAGATCTGGCCCGGCCGGGAGTGGCTGGCCGGGCTCGGCTTCCTGGTGACACTCGCGGCGGTGGTCGGCCTGACCCGGTACGCCGAACCGCAGCACCACCACGCGAGCGCCCGCCAGAAGGCGATCGTGGGCGCCGGGATGGTGCCGGTTCAGGCGGCCTCGACCGGCCCGCGTTCGGAGACGACCACCTCGACCGGCGGCGTCACCTCGACCGGCGTCGGCTCGATCGGGGTGGCCGGGCGGCGGCGTCCGATCACCCGCTCGTAGAGGCGCTCCAGGGCGGCGGCGGTACGTTCCCAGGTGTAGCTGCACCGGACCCGGTCCACAGCGGCGTGCCCGTACGCGAACCGCCCGGCGTTGTCCGACAGCAGCCGGCGCAGCGTGACCCCGAGCGTGCGCACGTCACCCGGCGGCACCAGTTTGCCGGTCACCTCGTCCACCACCGCGTCCGCGATGCCGCCCATGGCGTAGCCGACCACCGGCACGCCGCAGGCCATCGCCTCCAGCGACACCCGCCCGGCCGATGCGTAGTGCGGCGTGCAGGCCACCACGTCTGCGGAGCGGTACCAGGTGGCCATCTGGTCGTGCGGCACCGCGCCGACCAGTTTCACCTGCTCCGCCACGCCCGCGCGTTCGGCCAGCTCGCGCAGCCGGCGCGCCTCGGCGTGCCCGTCGAGCCGTTCGGCCGGCGGGCCGCCGGCGATCACCAGCTCCGCGTCACCGACCAGCCGCAACGCCCGGATCAGGTCGTCCTGGCCGTGGCCGGGCGCGAGCCCGCCGACGGAGAGGATCCGGGGCCGCTGGTCCCGGGGCGCCGCCTCGCCGTCCGGGTGGAACTGGCCGGTGTCCACGCCGGTCGGCACCATCGCCACCGAGGTGCGTTGCAGGCCCATCCGGGTCAGCTCGTCGACCTCGTCGTTGGACTGGGCCACCGCGACGTCCACCGCCCGGGTCAGTGCCCGCTCCAGCGGGATGCGCTCCCCCGGCCCGCCGTACTCACGGCCGAGGTGACGCAACTGCTCCACGCCGAGCGAGTGGAACGTCTGCACCACCGGGATGTCGGTGGCGCGTACCGCGTGGGCGGCGGCCAGGCCGCCGACCCAGTAGTGCCCGTGCACCACGTCGGGGGTCCAGTCCCCGGCCCACTGCCCGGCCAGCCAGCGGCCGTACTCGGCGACGAACGGCACCAGCTCGGCGGTGGAGAGCATGTCGGGCGGGCCGACCGGGACACGTTCCACCCGGTAGCCGTCGAGTTCGGTCAGGGCGGGCTGGGCGGACGCGGCACGGCGCTCGTAGACGCGGACGTCATGGCCCCGGGCGGCGAGTTCCGCCGCCACGCGCGCAATGTGCTCCTGCGTCCCGACGGTGGGACCGTCGGTGGACGAGCCGGCGTGCGCGCATACAAGGCCGACGCGCATGGTGCACCTCCATGCGTTCTCGCGAGCGGGGTCTCCGGTCAGAGCGTCCCATTAACCCAGCTCCGGTGCGCCCAAACCTGACAGATCGGGGTCACCCGGCCAGGGCGTCCCGCGGACGGGACAGCCGACCGAACCCGATCACCGTCGAAAACGGTCGGCATGACGGCCCGACGCCGGGGTACCGACGGGGAATGCCGCTGACCCGCAGCCTCTCCGACGCCACAGTCGTCATCACCGGCGCCTCCAGCGGGATCGGCGCGGCAACCGCGTACGCGCTGGCCCGCCGAGGTGCCGACGTGGTGCTGGCCGCCCGTACCGAGTCCGCGCTGCGCCGGGTCGCGGCGTACTGCCGGGAACTGGGCGGGCGGGCCCTGGTCGTACCCACCGACGTGACCGACCCGGAGGCGGTGGAGCAGCTCGCGGCGCGGGCGGTGGCCGAGTTCGGCCGGATCGACGCCTGGATCAACAACGCCGCCGTGGGCACCGTGGGGCTGTTCGACGAGATCCCGGTGGCCGAGTTCCGCCGGGTGGTGGACGTGAACCTGCTGGGGGCCGTGTACGGGACACGCGCGGCGCTGCCGTGGCTGACCGCTGCCGGCGGCGGCGTGCTGGTCAACAACGCCTCGGTGCTGGCCGAGGTGGCGATGCCGTACCAGTCGGCGTACAACGCGACCAAGCACGCGATCCGCGGGCTGGCCGACACGGTACGGCAGGAGCTGCGGGTGACCGGCCGGGAGAACATCTCGATCTGCACCGTGCTGCCCGCCACCATCGACACGCCGTTCTTCCGGCACGCGGCCAACCACTCCGGCCGGGAGCTGACCCCGCCGCCGCCGGTGTACCCGCCGGAGATGGTCGCCGAGACGATCGTCAAGCTGCTGCGGCGGCCCCGGCGCGAGGCGTACGCGGGCGGCGCGGCCCGGCTGATCGGGCTCCAGTGGCGGCTCGCCCCGGCGCTGGCCGAGCGGGTGCTGGGCTGGTACACGGCGCGCACCCAGTTCGGCCCCGGCGTACGCACCGACTCCACCGGCGCCGTGTTCACGCCGGACTCGGCGGCGGAGCGGACCGACGGGTGGTCCGGCCGGCGCGGCCAGGTGCTGCGGCTGACGGCGGCGGTCGGGCTGGCCGCCGGTACCGCTGTCGGCACGGTGGCGGCGATCAGCCGACGGTCCCGGGGTGCCCGGCCGTGAGTCCCGTCGACCGGACCGGTGCGCGGGCGCGGACCGACGTGCACAATGGGGCGATCATGCCGACGGATGCGCGTTGCCTGGTGGAGGCCGACGACTCGTCCCCGACGGTCCGGCTGACCGGGGTGCTCGACCGCTCCGAGGTGCAGGCCGTACGGGACGCCCTGCTCGCCCGGCTCTGGCAGCGCCCCGGGGTGCTGCTGGTGGACCTGTCCGGGGTGCGGATCCCCGATCCGCTGGCACGCGACGCGCTGGACGAGGTCCGCCGGGCGGTCGCCGACTGGCCGGCCGCCGAACTCCTGCTCGATCCGGACGGACCGCCGCCGGACGCGCCGCCCGAGCCGCTCGACGCCGAGCTGTCCCCGGTGGTCGAGGCGGCCCGCGAGGCACGGGTGCTGGTCACCGGCGGGTGCGTCAGGTGGGGGTTGCCGGAGCTGACCGAGCCGGCCTGCATCGCGGTCACCGAGATGGTCAACAACGTGGTCGCGCACGCCGTCACGCCGATGACGCTCCGGCTGGCCCCGCGCGGCGGCGCGCTGCACGTGGCCGTGCGGGACCACTCGACCGGGCGGCCCGCGTACGGCGGTCCGGCGCCGGTGGACTCGGTGGGCGGGCGAGGGCTGCTGCTCATCGACACGGTGGCCCGGCGCTGGGGCAGCACGGCGCTGCCCGATGGCAAGGTGGTGTGGTGCGTGCTGCACGCCGAGGACGAGGCGGCGTTCCGCAACTGAGGTGCCGTTTCGCACCGTTGCTCCCGATCCACCCGGCCGGTCGCGGTTAGGGCGGGGAGCGCAGTGGGTAGTTCCCGAGCATGCGCGACGACGAGTACCCCACCCCCGTGTCCGATCCCGAGGCGGAGGGTCTGCCCGACACCGCCGACGACGACTCCACCGCCAACGACGACGTGCTGACCGGGCGCGAGGCGGACGGCCCCGAGCCGGCCCAGCTCCCCGGTGACCGCACGCCGGTCGCCGTGGACCAGTTCGGCACCACGGCGGAGGAGCAGCTCGACGGCGAGTCGCTGGACTACAAGCTCCAGCGCGAGCAGTACGAGCGCCCCGCCGACGATCCGCTCGCCGGCCCGGTCGACCCGGACATCGCCGCCGAGGCGGACAGCGAGGAGGCCGCCGCGCAGGCCCAGCTCGACGCCGACGTGATCGACCCGGGCCCGGTCTCGGACCCGGACTCCCCGGTGTCGGTGTACGACCACGGCCAGCTCGGCACCGTCGCCGACCACCAGGTGGGCCGGCTGGTCGAGCCGGACGAGGGCGCGCACACCGACCAGGAGACCGACAACGTCGCCTACGACGCCGGCGCGGCCGGTGGCGGGGCCAGCGCGGAGGAGCTGGCGGTGCACGAGACCCGGCCGCCGGAGGCGCGCTGACCGCTCAGTCGTCCAGGCCCCGCTCGATGGCGTACCGGGTCAGCTCGACCCGGTTGTGCAACTGGAGCTTGCCCAGGGTGTTCTGCACGTGGTTCTGCACGGTCCGGTGGGACAGGCCCAGCCGGTCGGCGATCTGCTTGTAGGACAGCCCCTTGGCGACCAGACGCAGCACCTCGGTCTCCCGTTCGGTGAGCCGGGGTGCCTCGTCGTGCGGGGCGGGCGGCGTCGCGGCCAGCCGCCGGTACTCCCCCAGCACCAGCCCGGCCAGACCCGGCGTGAACACCGGCTCGCCGGCCGCCGTGCGGCGCACCGCGTCCAGGAACTCCGCCGGTGCGGCCGACTTGGTCAGGTAGCCGGTGGCGCCGGCCTTGACCGCGTCGAGCACGCCCTGCGGCTCGCCGCTGGCCGAGAGCATGAGCACCCGCACGTCGGGCAGCGCGGCGCGCAGCCCCCGGATCACCTCGACGCCGGAGATGTCCGGCAGCTGGAGGTCGAGCACGACCAGGTCGGGGCGGGCCGCCGCGGCCACCCGTACCGCCTGCCGTCCCTCCCCGCTGGTCGCCACCACCTGGTGACCGGCCTCGGTGAGGTCACGGGCCACGCCCTCACGCCACATCGGGTGGTCGTCGACCACCATCACCCGGATGCTCACCCGCGGCTCCTCGGCACGACCAGCTCGATCTCGGTGCCGGCGCCGGGCGCGGACACGATCCGCACCTCGCCGCCCAGGTCCGCCACCCGGCCCCGGATGGACTGCGCCACCCCGAGCCGCCCCTGCGCGGCGGCCTCCGCCAGCCGCCCCTCCGGGATGCCCGGTCCCTCGTCGCGTACCGAGACGGTCACCGTCTCCTCCTCGTCCTCGATCAGCACCCAGGCCCGCCCACCGGCGTGCCGGGCCACGTTGTCGAGCGCCGCGCCGACCGCCGCGCCCAGCTCACCGGCGGCCCGCGCCGGCAGCGGCACGGGTGTGGCGGGCGCGGACACCACGACGGTGGCCGAGGCGTACCTGTCGATCAGGTCGCGCAGGTCCTGCTCGCCACCGGCCGGATCCGGCGACGCGCCCGCCCGGCCGATCAGCGCCCGCAGCGCCGCCTCCTGCTCGCCGGCCAGCCGGGCCAGCTCGGCCGCCTCGCCGTCCAGGTCCGCGCCGCGCCGCCGGACCAGCGCGAGCACCTGGAGCACCGAGTCGTGGATGTCGCGGGCCAGCCGTTCCCGCTCCCGGGTGGCCGCCTCCAGCTCCACCGCCCGCTGCAACCGCTCCTCCGCCTCCACCGCCAGCCGCGCCACGTGCCCGACCACCACGCCCGCCAGCAGCATCAGGATCGCCCCGGTCAGCGCGGACGGGCTGATCCGCTCCCGGGTGGCGAGGTCGGCGCCGCCGAGCACCAGCGCGGCCACCGTGCCGCGCCGCCGCCCGCCGGAGACCGCCCAGGCGAGCACCGGCCCGGCCAGCCAGGCGGCGGTCAGCATCGGCACCCCGGCGGCGAGCGCCGCGCGGCCCACCACCCAGGGCGTGACCAGGATGATCGCCAGCACCACGCCGAGGTCGGCCAGGAGCAGTGGCCAGCGCCGCCCGGCCGGACGGCCGTAACCGGCCGCCGTCACGCCGCTCCACGCCAGCATCGCCAGCAGGACACCGCCCGCGGCGACCGGGTGCGCGTAGCGGTCCGCGTCGCGCAGCACGACCAGCCCGACGTACGCGAGCGCGGCGAAGCGGAACACCGCGATCGATCGCCAGAAGGGGCCCTCGAGGCCGGAGGACGACGGCATGTGCGTCACCTTGTCACAGCGGGTCCAGGGCACCCCGGGCGGTGCGGCTCGAGAAACCCTGACGTACGGTGGAAATGCCGCGAAAGTCGTCGAGAGCCATCGTCGGGACGGGGTCATGACAGATGCAGAGCTCCCCGCACCGCGTACGGTTGTGCCCATCGAACCTTCCCTGCTTCTCGCCACGGCCTTCGACCAGGCGCAGGTGACCGGGCTGCGGCACTCGGTCACCTCCTGCGCGCACGGGTCGGGCCTGTCCGGCCAACGGCTGGACGACTTCGTGCTGGCGGTCAACGAGCTGATCACCAACGCGGTCCGGCACGGCGGCGGGCAGGGCTGGCTCCGGCTCTGGGAGCGCAACGGCGAACTGGTCTGCGAGGTCGCCGACCACGGGCCCGGGATCAGCGAACGGCGGCTGCGCGACCGCGACCGGCCCGCGCCGGACACCGCCGGCGGCTGGGGCCTCTGGCTGGCCCGGGAGCTGAGCGACGCGATGGAGGTGGAGAGCGGCGACGCCGGCACCGTCGTCCGGATCACCGCCGCGCTCGCCACCCGCCAGCCCGCCACCGGCCCGCGGGACGGCTGACCCGCCCGGTCAGGCGAACAGGGCGCTCACCGACTCCCCGTTGTGGATCCGCCGCATCGCCTCGGCCAGCGCCGGCGCCACCGACAGCACCTCCAGCTTCGGCACCCGCTTCTCCGCCGGGATCGGCACCGTGTTCGTGCAGACGATCTCCAGGACGCCCTCCTGCGCGCTCAGCCGCTCCAGCGCCCCGCTGGAGAACAGGCCGTGCGTACAGGCCAGCCGGATCGAGCGGACCCGCCGCTCGCGCAGGTGCGAGATCAGCTCGATCACGGTGCTGCCCTTGGCGATCTCGTCGTCCAGCACGATCACGTCCCGGTCCGCCACGTCACCGATGATCGTGCTGATCTGCACCCGGTCGTCGCTGAAACGCTGCTTCGCGCCGGCCGCCACCGGCGTACCGAGCATCCGGGCGAACGCGGCGGCCTCCTTGGCGTTGCCCAGGTCCGGCGAGACCACCACCGCGTTGCTCAGGTCGTACCCCTTGAAGTGGGCGGCCAGCTCGCGCAGCGCGTGCAGGTGGTCCACCGGGACGCTGAAGAAGCCGTGCACCTGCGGCGAGTGCAGCGTCATGGCCAGCACCCGGTCCGCGCCCGCGGAGGTGAGCAGGTCGGCGACGAGCCGGCCACCGATGGAGATGCGCGGCGCGTCCTTCTTGTCCGACCGCGCGTACGCGTAGTGCGGCAGCACCACGGTGATCCGCGCGGCCGACGCACCCCGGGCCGCGTCGATCATGAGCAGCAGCTCGACCAGGTGCTCCTGCACCGGCGGCACCAGCGGCTGGATGAGGAAGACGTCGCGCTCCCGGCAGTTCGCCTGCAACTGCACCTCCAGGCAGTCGTTGGCGAACCGGGACACCCGTACCGGGTGCAGCGGGACGTGGAGGTGGGCGCAGATCTCGGCGGCGAGGTCGGGATGGGCCGACCCGCTGAACACGGCAATGTCACGCACGTCTGATGATCGTACGGGCCGCCGGAGGGAGACGGTGGACGCTCGCGGCGGGTACGGTGCTGCCGTGACCGCAGAGTTCGTCGCCGCCATCGACCAGGGCACCACGTCCTCGCGCTGCATCGTCTTCGACCGGGCCGGCGAGATCGTCGCCGTGGCCCAGCGCGAGCACCGGCAGGTCTTCCCCCGGCCCGGCTGGGTCGAGCACGACGCCGAGGAGATCTGGACGAACGTCGAGCACGTGGTGCGCGAGGCGCTGGCGAGCGCCGACATCGGCACCGAGATGCTCGCCGCGGTGGGCATCACCAACCAGCGCGAGACCACTGTGGTGTGGGACCGGGAGACCGGCCGCCCGGTGGCGAACGCGATCGTCTGGCAGGACACCCGCACCGGACCGCTGCTGCGCGAGCTGACCGGGACGTACGACGAGGAGCGGCTGCGGACCCGCACCGGCCTGACCCCGGCCACCTACTTCGCCGGCCCGAAGCTGCGCTGGCTGCTCGACCACGTCGACGGGCTGCGCGAGCGGGCCGAACGCGGCGAGGTGCTGTTCGGCACCATGGACAGCTGGCTGATCTGGAAGCTGACCGGCCGGCACGTCACCGACGTGACGAACGCCAGCCGCACCATGCTGATGGACCTGGAGACGCTCGACTGGGCCCCGGAGCTGCTCGACGCGCTGCGGATCCCGGCCGCCGTGCTGCCCGAGATCCGCAGCTCGGCCGAGGTGTACGGCACCGCCCAGGGGGTGCTGGCCGGGGTGCCGGTGGCGAGCGCGCTCGGCGACCAGCAGGCGGCCCTGTTCGGGCAGACCTGCTTCCAGCCCGGTGAGGCCAAGTGCACCTACGGCACCGGCAGCTTCCTGCTGCTCAACACCGGTGCCAGCCCGGTGCCGTCGCGGCACGGCCTGCTCACCACCGTGGCGTACCGGATCGAGGGCCAGCCCGCCGTGTACGCGCTGGAGGGCGCCATCGCGGTCACCGGTTCGCTGGTGCAGTGGCTGCGCGACAACCTCGGCCTGATCTCCACCGCCCCGGAGGTCGAGGAGCTGGCCCGCACCGTCGACGACAACGGTGGCTGCTACGTGGTGCCGGCCTTCTCCGGCCTGTTCGCCCCGCACTGGCGCAGCGACGCCCGGGGCGTGATCGCCGGGCTGACCGGCTACATCACGAAGGGGCACCTGGCCCGCGCGGTGCTGGAGGCGTCCGCGTTCCAGACCCGCGAGGTGGTGGACGCGATGAACGCCGACTCCGACGTGGCGCTGCGCCGGTTGCGGGTCGACGGCGGGATGACCGGCAACGAGCTGCTCATGCAGTTCCTCGCCGACGTGCTGGACGTGCCGGTCGTGCGGTCCCGGATCACCGAGACGACGTGCCTCGGCGCCGCGTACGCCGCCGGCCTGGCCGTCGGGTTCTGGCCCGACCTGGCCACGCTGCGCGAGAAGTGGCGCTCGGACGCGCAGTGGGAGTCGACGATGGATCCGGCGCACCGGGAGCGCGAGCTGCGCCAGTGGCACAAGGCCGTCCGGCGCACGCTCGACTGGGTCGACTGAGCGTCAGTCCCAGCTGTTGCCGGTGAGCTTCTCGTACACCTCGACGTAGCGGGCCCGGGTCGCCTCGATCACCTCGGCCGGCACCTCCGGCGCGGGCGGCTGCTTGTCCCAGCCGCTCGACGTGGCCCAGTCCCGCACGTACTGCTTGTCGTAGGAGAACTGCGCGCGGCCCGGCTGGTACGACTCGGCCGGCCAGAACCGGGACGAGTCGGAGGTGAGCACCTCGTCACCGAGGACCAGCGTGCCGTCCGCCGCCCAGCCCAGCTCCAGCTTCGTGTCCGCGATCAGGATGCCCCGCTCGGCGGCGATCTCCGCGCCGCGCCGGTAGACGTCGACTGTGATCTGCCGCAGCCGTTCGGCGGTCTCCGGCCCGACCTTGTCGACCACCTGCTCGTACGTGATCGGCTCGTCGTGCTCGCCCTTGGGCGCCTTGGTCGACGGCGTGAAGATCGGCTCGGGCAGGATCGACGCCTCGACCAGGCCGCGGGGCAGCGGCACCCCGGAGACCGAGCCGGTGCGCTGGTACTCCGCGAAGCCGCCGCCGGTCAGGTAGCCCCGGGCCACGCACTCGACCGGCACCATGTCCAGCCGCCGGCAGCGGATCGCCCGGCCGGCGAACTCCGCCGGCACGTCCGTCGCGGAGATCACATGGTTCGGCACCAGGTCGGACAGCTGGTCGAACCACCACAGCGACAGCGCCGTGAGCAGGCGGCCCTTGTCCGGGATCGGGGTCGGCAGCACCACGTCGTAGATGGAGACGCGGTCCGTGGCGACCAGGATCAGGTCCTCGCCGTCGGCGTAGACGTCCCGGACCTTGCCCGAGTGCAGAAGTTCCACGGCGCTAGTACACCATGACCGGCGCGCGCCGCCGGGCGCGCCCACCAGCCGTCCCGCCCGGCGTTGACACCCGGCCGGGGGCCGGTGAAATGATCCGTCCACCCCACCTTCGGAGAGAGACCCGTGCGCGCTCCGCAGTCCGTACCCCGTCCCGGCCTCGACCGGCGACGGTTCCTCGGCGCGCTCACCGGGCTGCCGCTCGCCGCCGGCGCGCTGCCGCTGCTCACCGGGTGCAGCCCGGAGGAGGTGGCCGCGGACGACGGGCCGATCGAGCTGTCCGTCTTCTGGTGGGGCGGCGCACGCCGGGCCGCGGCCACCGAACAGGCGCTGCGGCTGTACTCGCAGCAGAACCCCCGGGTCAGCTTCCGGGTCACCTGGCAGGGGCTGGGCGGCTACTACGACCGGATCGCCACCCAGGCCACCGGCGGGAACGCGCCGGACCTGTTCCAGATCGACGACACAGTGCTCGCCGAGTACGCCGGCCGGGACATCCTGCTCGACCTCACCCGGTACGTCGCCGACGAGCGGCTCGACCTGCGCGAGGTGCCGGAGCAGCTGGCCCGCTACGGCCGGGTGGACGAGCGCACGGTGGGCGTACCGGCCGCGCAGACGAGCGCGGCGCTGGTGTTCAACCGCCGGCTGCTGCGCCGGCTGGGCCAGCCCGAGCCGCGTACCGGGATGTCCTGGAAGGAGTACGTGACCTGGGCCGCCCGCGTCACGCGCGCCTCCGGCAACCGGGTGGCGGGCACCATGGACGCCTCCGGCGACTACCGGGCGTTCTGGCTCTGGCTGCGCGGCCAGGGCAGCGAGCTGTACCAGGGGCGGCAGCTCGGCTTCAGTTCCGCCGAACTGCTCGCCTGGTTCGAGTTCTGGGAGGTGGCGCGCTTCGACCGGGCCACACCGAGCGCCGCCCTGGTCGAGCAGGCCGACAGCGGCGAGCTGGCCCGCCAGCTCGTGGTCACCGGGCATACCGCGGCGTCCTTCGCCTGGTCGCACCAGCTGCCCGAGTTGCAGAGCCTGACCGACGACGAGCTGGGCGCGGTCGCCTTCCCGGGTACGCCCGCCGCCCAGTGGCCGCGCGCGTCGATGTACTGGGCCGGTTTCCGGGGCACCCGCCACCCGGAGGCGGTGGTGGACGTGCTCGACTTCCTGACCACGAACGTGGCCGCCGGCCGGCTCCTCGGCGTCGAGCGCGGCCTGAACGCCAGCAAGCAGGTGCGCTCGTTCGTGGCCGCGGAGGTGACCGGCCGGGCCGAGAAGCGCATCGCAGCGCTCGGCGCCGAGCTGGACGACCTGGCCGGCCCGTCACCCGCGCCGCCGCCCAAGGGGCACGCCGCGGTGCGCACGCTGCTGATCGAGGCGGCCGAGAGCATCCGCGGCAAGCGGGCCGGTGCCCGCACCGCGACCTCCCGCTTCATGGCCCAGGCCAACGCCGCCCTGGCCGGCTGACCCACCCCACCCGCTCGCCCTCTCGGCGTGGGCGGGGTGGGTGCGGGTGTCAGCGCGGGGGGCGGTTGCGGCGGTTGCGGGTGAGCAGCACCACCAGCAGCACGATGCCGCCGACCACCACGAGGCAGCAGAGCAGCCCGAGGATGCCGAACCCGCCACGGGAGCGCCGGCGCGCCGCCTCCACCACGATCTCGCCGGTGCCCGACGACGCCCAGGCCGCGACCGGCACGAAGACCGAGAGCACGACCGTACCGAGGACCGCGCCCAGGCGGCCCCACCACTTGTTCCATGCAGACATGCCTCCCATCCTCGCCGAGACCCGCAACCGGGGCACGGCGGACGGGAAGGATGTCGCCGGACACGACGAAGGCCCCGGAGAGAACTCCGGGGCCTTCGTCACGAGTAGCGGGGACAGGATTTGAACCTGCGACCTCTGGGTTATGAGCCCAGCGAGCTACCGAGCTGCTCCACCCCGCGTCGGCTCGTACAGCTTATCGCACCCCGATCCTGGAGATCAGCCGGGTACCCGATCCCGCCGCCGGCCGTTCCGGGGCGCCTCGGGCGGGAAAGGCGAAGGGCCCCGGAGAGAACTCCGGGGCCCTTCGTCACGAGTAGCGGGGACAGGATTTGAACCTGCGACCTCTGGGTTATGAGCCCAGCGAGCTACCGAGCTGCTCCACCCCGCGTCGGCTCGACAACCGTAGCGCACCGACCCGGGGAGGCGCAAAACGGGTACTCAGTCCAGCCACCGCCGGATCGCCTCGACCGCCCGGCGGCTGTCCGCGTCGAACTGGGCGCGCTGGGTCGAGGTGCTCTCCCAGCCCTGCTCCCACAGCACCGTCACCACGTCACCGGAGCGCACCGCGCGCACCAGGTGCACCTCGTCGCCGCCGCTCGGATCGCCGTTGGCGTCCCGGTACGGCGTCCGCGTCTCGAACAGCACCGACTCGTCGCCGTACCCGGTGTCGGGCAGCAGACGCTGCCGCACCGTCACCGGCGGCGTACCCCGGGCGGGCTGCTCGGGGCAGGCCCGGACCGCCGCGCGCAGCTCGGCCAGCGCCGCGCCGGCGCCCCCGGACCGGTAGATCGTGATGCTGTGCCGGTAGTTGCCGGACAGCACCTCGTCCGCCGGCGCGCCGGCCCGGCGGTACGGCAGCGACCGGGCCCGCTGCGCCACCACCCGCTCGTCACCGGGTGTCGCGCCGCACAGCGCCGGCAGCACCGGCCCCGGGCCGAAGTAGTTGCCGGTACCGGCGTCGTTCGCGGCCGGCAGCACGAAGAACGCCCGGTCCGGGATCGTGGTCGGGGTCACCGCGGCCGGAGCCGTGGTGGTCACGGCCGGGCTCCGCGAGCCGGAGGTACGGCCGACGGACGGCGACGGCGTGGCGGTCGACGGCGCGACCGAGGGCGCGGCGGACGACGGCCGCGGGGTGGGCGTACCCGCGGGGGGTGGAACCGGATCGGGGCCCGACCCGGCGGCGAGCACCAGTTGGCTCCCGGCCACCGTGCCCGCGACCAGCCCGGCGGCCGCCAGGACGGTGAGCGCGGCGCGGCGCCGGGCCCAGCGGTCGGCGCTACGGCGCAGCCGGTCCGGTGCCGGCAGCACCCGCTCGTCGGTGTCCGCGGCGAGGGACCGGTAGTAGCGGTGCAGTTCACGCGACATCGTTGACCTCCAGCTCCTCGGCGGCGACGCCGGGCAACAGCTCGGCCAGCCGGGCCCGTCCCCGGGACAACCAGGACTTCACCGTGCCGGCAGGCACGCCGGCCTCGCGGGCGATCTCCTCCACCGGCAGGTCGAACAGGTAGTGCAGGGCGAGCGCCTGCCGGTGCCGGGGCGGGAGCTGCCGCAGCGCCGCGACCAGCAGCACGGTGTCCTCGCCGGGCGGCCCGACGTCGGGTGGCGGGCCGGTGCGGCTGGCCGCGAGGCGCCATCCGCGCAGCCGCCGGAACCGGTCGGTCGCCAGCCGGCTGATCACCAGCCGCAGCCACGCCTCCGGCGCGGGATGGCCGGCGAGCCTCGCCCACTGCCGCCAGGCCCGGGCGTACGCCTCCTGCACGAGATCCTGGGCCTCGGCCGGGTCGCCCGCCACCGCGTACCCGTACCGGACGGCCCGTCGCGACGTGCTGCGGTAGAAGTCGTCGAAGCTGTCCGCGTCACGCATGTGCCCTCCCGCCCCCCCACATGTTCACCTGCACTGTTGACGGCGCGGCGGGGTGCGGGGTTGCGGCCGGGGAGTCCGCTTGACGACACAGAGCCCGTGGTCCGGGTGACCGTTGCGGTCCCGGACCACGGGCTCCTGGTGTCAGCTCGGCGTCAGCCGCCGGGTGTCGGCGCGGGCGACGTCGGCGCCGGTGGCGAGACGCTGCCCGACGGCGCCGGGTTGCCCGAGCCGCCGGCCGCGGCCTGCGCCTGCTGGAACGCGCTCATCGCCTCGTCCAGCGCCTTCAGCGCACGCCCGTACCGCTCGAAGTCGCCGGACGTCTGCGCGGCCTTGACCTCGGCGATCGCGGTCTGCACCCGGGCGGCGGCCTGGGCCAGCTCCCCGCTCATCGGCGGCGGCGTGTTGTTGTTGTCGCCCTCTGTCGGCGGCGGGGTGGGGTTGTCGTCGGTGCTGGGCGGCGGGTTGTTGTTCGGCGCCCGCTTGCCCTGCTCGACGAGCTGCTTGATGCCGTCGTTCAGGTTGTTCGCGAGCACCACGTACGAGCCGCCGTCACCGTAGGAGAGCAGCACCTTCTGCAACAGCGGGTACGCGTCCTGGCTGCTGCTCTTCACGTACACCGGCTCGACGTAGAGCATGCCGTCGGCGAACGGGAGCGAGAGCAGATTGCCGTACTGCACCTGCGCCTGGTTGGACGAGAGCAGGTTGAGCTGCTGCCGGATGTCGCCGTTGTTGGTCATCTGCTGGTGCACCTGCGTCGGCCCGGAGATCCGGGTCTGGTCCGGCAGCTCCAGCACCTCCAGCTTCGGCTGCCCGTCGACGTACGACCCGGAGACCAGCGCGGCGAGGTTCTGCCGCCCGTTCGGGGTGACCGCGGAGGTCAGCTGGAAGCGTGGCCCGTCCTGCCCGGGGAACTGGGTGAACAGGTAGTACGGCGGCTGCTTCTGCCCGCTGTCCGGCGCGTCCGGCACGTTCGGCACCTGCCAGAAGTCCTGGCCGGAGTAGAAGTCGCCGGGGTCCGTGACGTGGAACTTGGTCAGCAGGTTGCGCTGCACCTTGAACAGGTCGGCCGGGTAGCGGAAGTGCTCGGCCAGCTCGGCCGGGATGTCGCCCTTGGGCAGCACCACGTCGCCGCCGAACGCCTTGTTCCACGCCTTGAGCACCGGGTCGGTGTCGTCGTACGAGTAGAGCTTGACCGTGCCGTCGTACGCGTCGACTGTCGCCTTCACCGAGTTGCGGATGTAGTTGACGTTCTCCCGGGCGAGCTGGAACGTGCCCCGGCCGGTCAGCTCGTCGGCGGTCTCGGCCTGGAGGTTGACCCGCTCGGCGTACGGGTAGGTCGCCGCGGTGGTGTAGCCGTCGATGATCCACAGGACGCGCCCGTTGACCACCGCCGGGTACGGGTCGCCGTCGAGCGTGAGGAACGGCGCGACCTTCTCCACCCGGTCGCGCGGGTTGCGCACGTACAGCAGCTTCGAGTTCTCGTTGACCGCCTCGGAGAGCAGGAAGTTCGACTCCTGCTCCTTGATCGCGTAGAGCAGCCGGCGCGGGAACGAGCCGATCTTGACGCCGCCCTCGCCGGTGTAGGTGTAGTACTGCTCACCGCCGGTGGAGGTGGGCCGGTCGAACTCGACGTTGCGGTCGCCGTTCTGCCCGACGATCGCGTAGTCACTCGCCTCCATCCGCTCGCCGTAGTAGATCCGCGGCTGCTGGGCCGGGATCTCCTCGGTCGGCGAGGAGCACGCCTCCTGCGCCTTCTCGCCGAGGTAGCCGGAGACGAAGTACGGCTGGCCGCCGCAGACCACCTGGTTCGCCGGGGCGGCGACCAGGCCGTACCCGTGGGTGTAGACGGTGTGGCGGTTGATCCAGTTGCTCTGCTGGTCGGTCAGCTCGCCGTAGTTGATCTCACGGACGCCGACCACGTAGTCGGAGGTCTTGTCCTTGACCGAGTACCTGTCGATGTCCAGCTTCGAGCCGAAGTCGTAGAAGCCACGGACCTGCTGGAGCTGCGTGTACGTCTCGGAGACGAGCTGCGGGTCGAGCAGCCGGATGTTCGACACCACGGAGGTGTCGGTGGCGAGGCTGGCGGGTGGAACGAGGTTGCTGGCCGCGTACGGCGTGGTCTTCGTGCCGTCGAGACCGAACGCGGACCTGGTGGCCTTGATGCTGCGTTCGATGTACGGCGCCTCCTTGTCCCGGGCGCTCGGCTTGACCTCGAAGGTCTGCACGGCCCACGGGTAGATGCCGCCGATCGCGACCGCGGAGACGCCCAGCAGGGCGAGCGAGATGCCCGGCCAGACCAGGTTCCGCATGACCGCGTTGGAGAACACGATGATCGCCAGCGCCACCAGGACGGAGATCCAGGCGAGGATCTCCTTCGCCGGGAGCAGCGCGTTCACGTCGGCGTAGCCGGCGCCGTAGAGCTTGGCGCCCTCGTTGTACTCCAGCAGCATGGCCCGCCGGTCGAGCACGTAGGCGACGGCCTTGAGCAGCACGAACACGGCGACCAGCGAGCTGAGGTGGGCGCGGGCGGCGTTCGTCATCCGGTCGCCGACGCCCTGGAGGCGCACGCCGCCGAAGATGTAGTGCACCGCGAGCGCGCCGAGCAGCGACAGCACCACGGCGGTGAAGCCGACGCCGAGCACGTAGCGCCAGAACGGGAGCTGGAAGACGTAGAAGCCGACGTCGACGCCGAACTCCGGATCCTTCACGCCGAAGTCGCCGCCGTTGCGGAACAGCAGCCACTGGCCCCAGCGGCTCTGCGCGGAGAGGCCGGCGAACAGCCCGACGACGGCGGCGGCGAGCGCGATCCAGGTGCCGAGCCGCGGGCTCAGCAGCATCCGGTAGCGCTCCAGGGTGGCCTGCTCGGCCGAGTGCGGACGCATCTTGGGCCGCAACCGGTGGGCCAGCCAGAGGTTGCCGCCGACGAGCAGCGCCATGCCGGCGCCGACCACCAGGAACAACAGCAGCCGGGTGGCGAGCACGCCGGTGAAGACCTGGGTGTAGCGGACCTCGTCGAACCAGAGCCAGTCGGTCCAGGCGTTGACGCCCCACCCGAGGAGGGTGAACAAGATGAACACCCCGATCAGGACACCGATGGTGACGCGTCCGCGCCGGCTCATCCTCGGTAAGGGACTGCTACGCATGACCACTGTTGGCTCCGCACGCTCGATGTGATCGGCTCCGACCAGGCACCAAGAGTACGGGGTGTTCCTGAGCACGTCGGGTCAAGGTCACGTCACGATCCGCCCGCCGGCCGCCGCACGGCCCGCCTCAGCAGCGCGTCGGCTGTCCCCCGGCGCGCAGCGTCTCGAGTGCCGTCAATGCCTCGTCCAGCGTGGCGACCTTCAGCAGAGGCAGGCCCGGCTGCGGGTTGCGCACCGCCTCGGCGCAGTTGTCGGCGGGCACCAGGAACGCCTTCGCGCCCGCGTCCTTCGCGCCGACGAGCTTCTGCGCGATACCGCCGATCGGGCCGACGCGACCCTCGTCGTCGATGGTGCCGGTACCGGCGATGATCTTCCCGCCGGTGAGATCGGCCGGCTCCAGCTTGTCGATGATGCCGAGCGAGAACATCAGCCCGGCGCTCGGCCCGCCGATGTCACCCAGGTCGATCTTGAGGGTGAACGGGTGCGGCTGCTGCTGGTCGATCTCCACGCCGATCCGCGGCCGGCCGTCCTGCTCACGACTGGTCACGGTGGCCGTACCCGGGGTGTCGCCCCGGGTGTAGCCGATCGTCAGCGCGGTGCCCGCCGGCTTCGCCCGGATCAGCTCGGTGAGCTTCGCCGCGCTCGTCACCGGCACCCCGTCGACCGCTGTGACCACGTCGTCGGGCCGCAGCACGCCGGCCGACGGGCCGCCCGGCGTGACCGCCTTGACCAGCACCTTGATCGGGTAGCCCAGCTCGCGCAGCGCCGCCGTCTCGGCGCTGGTCTGCGAGTTCTGGAAGTCCTCCGCGTTGCGCTTCTCGACCTCCTCCTGCGACTCCCCCGGCGGGTAGACCAGCTCCCGCGGCACCACCGCCTCGTCCGAGGAGAACCAGCCGGCCAGTGCCGACCGCAGCCGCACCGTCGGCTGCACACCGACTGTGGTGAGCCGCAACTGACCGGCGGAGGTGGACGTCGCGCGGCCGGTCACCTGGATGACCTCCTTGCCGTCCTCGCTGCCCAGCGTGTTCACCGTCGGACCGGGGCCGAGCACCACGTACGGCAGCGGGACGCTCAGCACGCCGACGCTGAGCAGGGCGGTGAGCAGGGCACCGAGCAGGACGGTCACGCCGCGACGTCTCATGGGCCAGAGCGTACCGATCCGCACCCGGCCGTCCGGCGCGGTGACCGGCGGACTTCGCCCTCAGCGCAACGCCGAGTGGCGCGACCTGCGGCGGGGCCCGCGTACCGTAGAGGTCGTGCCTGATATTCCGTTCGGCTTCGCGCTCCCGGGTGGTCAACCACCAGACCCCAACGATCCCGCGGCGATGCAGCAGTTCATGTCGCAGTTGCAGCACCTGCTCTCGGCGCCGGGCAGCGGGCCGGTCAACTGGGACCTCGCCCGGCAGGTAGCCGCCAGCCAGCTCGCCGCCGCCGGCGACCCGGCGGTGTCGCCGTTCGAACGCAACGCGGTCGAGGAGGCGCTGCGCATCGCCGACCTCTGGCTGGAGCCGGCGACCTCGTGGCCCTCCGGCATCCGCACCTCGGTCGCCTGGAACCGCAACGAGTGGATCTTCAAGACGCTCGACGTGTGGCGCAAGCTCTGCGACCCGGTGGCCAGCCGGATGGTCGGCGCGATGGGCGACCTGGTGCCGCCGGAGGCCCGCGCCCAGCTCGGCCCGATGCAGTCGATGGTCGCCACGCTCGGCGGCGCCCTCTTCGGCGGCCAGCTCGGCCAGGCGCTCGGCTCACTCGCCGCCGAGGTGCTCTCCGCCGGTGACATCGGCCTGCCGCTCGGCCCCGCCGGCACCGCCGCGCTCGTCCCCGCCAACATCAAGGTGTACGGCGAGGGCCTGGAGCTGCCCGAGGACGAGGTACGCCTCTACGTGGCCCTGCGCGAGGCCGCCCACCAGCGGCTGTTCCAGCACGTGCCGTGGCTGCGCGGGCACGTCCTGACCGCTGTGGAGAACTACGCCGCGGGCATCCGGGTCAACCGGGAGGCGATCGAGGAGGCGATGGGCCGGGTCGACCCGACCGACCCGGAGTCGATGCAGGCGATCGCGCTGGAGGGCATCTTCACGCCCGAGGACACGCCCGCGCAGAAGGCGTCACTGGCCCGGCTGGAGACCGTACTCGCCCTGGTCGAGGGCTGGGTCTGCCACGTCGTCGACAGCGCCGCCGGTGACCGCCTGCCCAACGTCGTACGCCTCGGCGAGGCGTTCCGCCGCCGCCGCGCCGCCGGTGGCCCGGCGGAGCAGACGTTCGCCGCGCTCGTCGGACTCGAACTGCGGCCCCGCCGCCTGCGTGAGGCGACGGTGCTGTGGGCGGCGCTGACCGAGCACCGCGGCATCGCCGGGCGGGACGCGGTCTGGGGCCACCCGGACCTGCTGCCCTCCGACGACGACTTCGCGGCACCCGAGGCGTTCGCCACGACGAGCACCGATCTCGACGACGAGCTGGCGAACTTCGACTTCTCCGCCCCGGGCGCACCCGAGGAGAAGTCCCCCGGCGAGGACGACGACAAGCGCTGACACCCACGCCGGACGGGGCCCGCACGTTGAACCGTGCGGGCCCCGTCCGCGTTCTCCCGGCTCCCGCCACGCCGCCCTGCCTCGCCGCCCCGCCTCAACCCGTCGATCTTGGAGTTGTGGCACCTCGCGGAAGCCGCAGTCGGGACATCCTGGGCGCCACAACTCCAAGATCGGCGAGTCGGGCGGCAGAGCGCGGGCGTCCGGCGCGGAGGCGGCGAGGGTCAGACGGGGCGGCCGGAGAGTAGGGCTCGGGTGGCCTCCCAGCCTTCGACGGCGGGATCGAGCGCGGCCAGGTCGGCCGGGCCGCGCATGCGGTGCCAGCCGGCGGTGACCGCCACGTCGCCCGGGCTCGGTGCCGCCCGCCGCACCTCGGCCGGCGCTGTCGTGTCCAGGTCCAACGCCGGCAGCCAGGCCGGTACGGGCAGCCGCGCCGCCACCCCCAGCAGCCCGGTTCCGCTCCCCTCGACCGGGGCCACCGCCACCGGCCGGGTGGTGAGCGGGCGAAGCAGCTTGCCGAGCGTCAGCCCGGGCACGTCCGGCGCGTCGGCCACCACCACCGCCACCTGGTCGTAGCGGGCCGCCCGGTCACCGGTGACCGCCGCCCGGCCCGGAGTCGCCGCGGGCTCCTGCCCTGACGACTCACCGGCCAGCGCCGCGAACACCGCGTTCGGCGTCGGCTCGGGCACCTCGTACACCTGGGTGCCGGGCCAGACCACCGCGTCGGCCAGCCACCGGTCCCGGGCGGTGACCGCCACCGCGGTCTCCACCTCCTTCAGCGTGGCCAGCAGGTCGACCACGTCCTCGGCGAGCGCGGTACGCCATCGCGCCGGATCGATTCCGGGCGGCGACCAGGTCACCGGGCCGAGCAGCGCCACCACCACACGTCGCGACATTCGCCGACCCTAACCCCACCCCCGCGCGGGCCCGCGGTCGATCATGAAGTTGGCGGTGACGAAGTGGACGAAACGCCGGGCCAACTTCATGATCGACCGCGACGGGCGGCGCGCGGTGGGCGGCGCGCGGTGGGCGACGGGCGGCGGGGGGGTCAGGGGATGGCGGCGGTGGCCGCGACGCCCTCCAGGTAGCCGCGGGCACGTTCCGACCTCGGGTAGCGGGCGACCAGCGCCCAGAACTCCGCGTTGTGGCTGGGCACGATGAGGTGCGCCAGCTCGTGCAGCAACACGTAGTCGATCACCCAGTCGGGCATGTCCTGGACCCGGTGCGAGATCCGGATGGTGCGGTCGGCGGGCGTGCAGGAGCCCCAGCGGCCGTTCTGGTTGGTCACCCAGCGGACGCTCGCAGGCGCGGCGGCCGACCCGTATTCGGTCAGGTAGAGGTCGATCAGGCGGGCGGCACGGGCGAGCAGTTCGGCGTCCGAGCGGGCCAGCCGGCCCTCGCGGGCGGCGAGCCGGGCGAGCATCCGGTCGACCCACTCGCTCTCCTCGGCCCGGGAGAACTGGTCGGGGATCAGCACGACGACGCGCTCCCCGTCCCGGTACGCGGACACCGTGCGCCGCCGACGCTGGCTGCGCCGCACCTCGACGACGGGCTTCCGCGTCACGGCCATTACCGGTCCGCGCAGCCTCGGTTGACTGTCACGATGGAAAGCTAATGCGTACTGACCAGGACTCCGCAAGAGTCAACACGACGACACGCGCCCGGAAAGTGGCGGTTGGTTGTCAGGAGTCCGGAAAAAATTCTTTGCGACGGTAGCTGACCATCACCTGACCGCCCCTGTTCACGTTAAGTGATCTACGACGAGTGACAGTCGGCGGGGCCGCGCGAAGCGGATCTGGGTGCATTCATCCGGCGTGTCCGCGCGAAACTGACTTATCCGACGTTACTCGGCATGCACACTCTCGACGTCGACTTGCTCACAGAGTCGGCGTACAGCTGACATGGAACCGCCCAGACCTGGGTAGGGTCCGCCAACCACGGTCAGGTGACTGACCGTGGAGAACCCCCCGGCGCCGGGCCACGTGTGGGCCGCCGCAGGGAGACCCGCCGGGACACCTCCGGCGGACGAGACGAGGAGGCTACCGTGGCCGACCAGGCCCAGACCTACAACGGTTACTGCGTGAAGTGCAAGGAGAAGCGGGACTTCGAGGGACACGTGGAGGTCTCGAAGACCGGCATGAACATGGCCAAGGGCAAGTGCCCGGTGTGCGGCACAACAGTGAACCGCATCCTGGGCAAGGCCAAGGTCTGACCCGTACGGCGGACACGGGGGAGGACGGCCGGTGGCCGTCCTCCCCCGTCGTGTAGCCGACACAGTTACCGGCTAGTTGTGGAAAACCGGCGAGATCCTGTGGACAACGCTGGCCACGGCACACCGCACCTGTGGACAACGAGCGACGGAGCGCTTGGAGACGGTCACGATCAGTGGTGTGACCGATCCGATGCCGCTCGTCCGTCCCGTCCTGCTGCCCGGCCTGACCCGGCTCTGGCGCGACCGGCACACGCTCCAGCTCGGCGAGCCGCCCGGCCGTGCGGTGCTGCTGGAGATGTCCTCGCCGGGGACGGCCCGCCTGCTCGACCTGCTCGACGGCACCCGCAGCGAACGCGCCGTGCTGGCCGAGGCGGGCGCCGCCCGGGTTCCGCCCGACGAGGCGCGCGCCCTGCTCGACACGCTCCGGGACGCCGGGCTGGTGGTGCCGGCCCAGGCCCTGCTCCCCCGTGACCTCGCCGGAACGGTCCGGGCCCGGCTGGCCGCCGAGGCCGCCGCGCTGGCGCTCGCGTCGCCCGACCTGCCCGGCACACCGGCCCGGCTGCTGCGCCGCCGCCGTGCCGCCCGGGTGCTGGTCACCGGTACGGGACGGTTCGGCGCAGCGGTCGCCGTCGCGCTGGCCCAGGCCGGGGTCGGGCACGTCGTACCCGATCTGGCCGGCCCGGTCGGCGCCGGTGACCTGGTCGGGACCGGCCTGACCGCCGCGGAGCTGGGCCGGCCGCTGGCCCCTGCGGTACGCGCGGCGCTCGGGCGGTGCGCGCCCGGAACGGCGACCGGCCCGTCCCGGGCGACCCGGCCGGACCTGGTGGTGCAGCTCGGCGTCGACCGTCCGGCCGAGCTGCTCGCCACCGGGTACGCCCGCCGGCGTCAGCCCCACCTGCTGCTCGACCTGCGCGGCGGCGTACCGGTGGTCGGTCCGCTGGTCCGCCCGCCCGCCGGTCCCTGCCTGCGCTGCCTCGACCTGCACCGCGGCGACCGGGATCCGGACTGGCCCGCGCTCGCCGCCCAGCTCGCCGCCGACCGGGGCGAACGTGCCTGCACCGCCGCCACCGGGCTCGCCGCGACGGCGTTCGCGACGGCGGAGGTGCTGGCCCAGCTCGACGGCGCCCAGCCGGAGACGCTCGGCGGTGCGGTGGAGATCCGCGGTCCGGGCCGGGTCCGCTACCGACGGTGGCCGCCACACCCCTCCTGCGGTTGCTGCCGGCGTCGCCCGATCCGGTCGGCCCCGGCCGCTACCCGCCGCACGGCAGCAGCGGAGGCCCCGAGTCGGTAACAATGGCCGGGTGACCGACATCCCGCGCCGGGCCGTGTCCCGCACCGCCAAACTCGCCGCCCTGCCGCTCGGGTTCGCCGGTCGAACCGTCCTCGGCATGGGCAAGCGGGTGACCGGCCTCGCGTCCGACGTCATCTCCGCCGAGATCCAGCAGCGCACCGCCGAGCAGTTGTTCAGCGTGCTCGGGCAGCTCAAGGGCGGGGCGATGAAGTTCGGCCAGGCCCTGTCGGTGTTCGAGGCGGCGCTGCCCGAGGAGGTCGCCGCGCCCTACCGGCAGGCGCTGACCAAGCTCCAGGAGGCCGCGCCCCCGCTGCCGGCGGCGACGGTGCACAAGGTGCTCGCCGAGCAGCTCGGCCCGGACTGGCGCGACCGGTTCGTCGAGTTCGACGACACCCCGGCCGCCGCGGCGAGCATCGGCCAGGTGCACCGGGCGGTCTGGCGCGACCCGGGGTACGGGCCGAACGGCGGCCCCCGGCACCGGGACGTGGCTGTGAAGATCCAGTACCCGGGTGCCGGTGACGCCCTGCTGGCCGACCTCAAGCAGCTCTCCCGGCTCGGCGGCATGTTCCGGGCCATCCAGCCGGGGCTGGACGTGAAGCCGCTCCTGGCCGAGCTGCGCGAGCGCATCACCGAGGAGCTGGACTACGAGCTGGAGGCGGAGTCGCAGCGGGCGTTCGCGGCCGCGTACGCCGACGACCCGGACATCTTCATCCCGGAGGTGCTCGACGCCGCGCCGCGGGTGCTGATCACCGAGTGGGTGGAGGGCATCCCGCTGTCCCAGATCATCCGGGAGGGCACCGAGGAGCAGCGCGACGAGGCCGGCCGGCTGATGGCCGAGCTGCACCTGTCCGCGCCGGAGCGGGCCGGGCTGCTGCACGCCGACCCGCACCCGGGCAACTTCCGGCTGCTGCCGGACGGCCGGCTCGGCGTGATCGACTTCGGGGCGGTGGCCCGGATGCCGCAGGGCACGCCCGAGCCGATCGGCCGGATCGCGGCGCTGGCGCTGCGCGGGGACGCCGACGCGGTGGTGGAGGGGCTGCGCGCCGAGGGCTTCGTCAGCCGCACCGAGTCGATCGACGCCCCGGCGGTGCTGGACTTCCTGCGTCCGATGCTGGAGCCGATCGCCGCTGACGAGTTCCGCTTCACCCGGGCCTGGCTGCGGGGCGAGGCGACCCGGCTGGCCAGCCCACGTTCCCCCGCCTACCAGCTCAGCCGGCAGCTCAACCTGCCCCCGTCGTACCTGATGATCCACCGGGTCACGCTGGGGTCGATCGGGGTGCTCTGCCAGTTGGAGGCGAAGGCGTCCTACCGGTCGATCCTGGAACGCTGGCTACCGGGCTTCGCGCCGGTGGCCTGAGCGCGGCGGGCCGGCGAGCGGGCAGGGCCGGCGACGAGCACGGCGAAGGGGCGGTGACCTGTCGGTCACCGCCCCTTCCTCACGCGATCGTTCTACAGAACGCCCAGGTCGCGGGCCGACTGGCTGCGACCCCGCATGGCGACGGTACGGGCGGAACGGGTTGCCTCAGTGCTCGTGGTGGTGCGACCGGCCTGAGGCCGGCGCATTCGGGCCCTGGACAACGCTTCGTGGAGTAGTTGCATCTCGAATCCGTTCGGCAGGTTCAGCATCAGAATTTCTCTCTCAGGTCGGCCGGTGGAGGGACACCGGCATCGGTCGTGGTTCGGAACGTAGGTGTGTCAGGCTGCCAGCCGGACGGAGCTTCGCGACTCGGACAGCCCGCTGGCCGCCAGTCGCGCCTCCGCCTCGACCCGGAGCTGCGCGTCACGGGCGAGGTCCTCCTTGCGCGGACGGCCACGGGGCCGCTTGCGCGGGACGACCGCGCCACGCTCGAAGATCTCGCCGCCCCAGACGCCCCAGGGCTCGGCTCGCTCCACCGCCCCGGCCAGGCACTCGACGCGCAGCGG
Source organism: Micromonospora sp. CPCC 205554 (assembly GCF_036902745.1). Taxonomy (NCBI): domain Bacteria; kingdom Bacillati; phylum Actinomycetota; class Actinomycetes; order Micromonosporales; family Micromonosporaceae; genus Micromonospora; species Micromonospora sp. CPCC 205554. The sequence continues at coordinate 166,392 of NZ_JBAKHP010000010.1, forward strand.
GCAGTCCCCGCAGAGCGACTTGGCCAGCTCGAGCTCGGCGGGCGAGTCGGAGAACCACAGGTCGGGGTCGAACTTCCGGCAGGGCAGGTTCGCCTCCACGTCGACGCTCACGTCGAGCGGGGCCAACGCCAGACTCATCCTCCGGTCACCTCTCTCTCACTTCGATCTCGTGGATCGCATTCCGACGTACTTCGGCGGGACAAAAAACTGAGGCCGCGGATCCCGGTATGCGGGTTCCGCGGCCTCGAGGTGAGCCGGTGGTCTGATGGATCAGACCGGTCTACCTCGAGGTGGAACGCCGCGGACATCCGTGCGCTTCTTGGCGCCATCGATGCCCTTGCCCGCGAAGCCACTGGTCCCCTCGACTCCGGCCATCGGCGCAACGGTCAGGTTCAGCTCGGCCTGAACCGGGACCTGGTGCACCTGCGGAGCCGACGGTCGAGCGGCGAGGGCCACCCGGACAGCCGACAGCGGAGCGACGGCAGACGGCATCGCCGCAAGACGCTCATAAGTGAAGATCTTCATTGGTGCCACCTCCCTACTCTCCTCGTGCCGACCGTGGACTCATCCCTTTGAGCAGCCAGAACGGCGCCGCTCGCGAGGTGTGTCATGAGGCTATTCCTCGCCCTCGGGCGAGGGCAAACGATTTACGGCTAGTTTTCAGAAGTTTTCTGTGGGCAGACCTCGTCCACCGTGGCGCCCGACACCAGGGCGAGCACGGTATCCCCATAAAGCCCGACTTTTCGGGGCCCGATCCCGGCGATCGCCACCAGTTCCTCGGTGCGGCCGGGCTTCCGCTCGGCCAGCGCGGTGAGCGTGGCGTCGGTGAAGACCACGTACGCCGGCACCTTCTGCGTGCCCGCCACCCGCTGCCGCCACTCGCGCAGCCGCTCGTACAGCTCCTCGTCGATGTCCGACGGGCAGGTCGGGCAGCGGCCCAGTTTGCGGTCCGCGCCGGCGAGCAGCGTGGCGCCGCAGATCCGGCACGAGACCACCTGCGGCCGGCGCCGCTCGGCCCGCCGCGCCGGTCCGGTGCCGCCGGCCCGCTCACCGCCGCCGGACCGGTCGAGCTGGGGCAGGAACCGGGAGGGCCGCCGGGCCCGCCCACCCGGCGAGCGCGCGGTGGCGTAAGACAGCCAGAGCCACTCCCGGGCCCGGGTGATCCCGACGTAGAGCAGCCGCCGCTCCTCCTCGACCTGCTCCATGGTCTTCGCGTACGTGGTGGGCAGCGTGCCCTCGGCCAGCCCGACCAGGAACACCGCGTCCCACTCCAGCCCCTTCGCCGAGTGCAGCGACGCGAGCGTCACGCCCTCGACAGTGGGCACGTGCTGCTGGGCGGCCCGCCGGGCGAGCTCCTCGGTGAACCCGGTCAGGCCGGGTTCCGCCTCGGGCTGCGCCGCGTACTCCTCGGCGAGCTGCACCAGCGCGGCGAGCGCCTCCCACCGCTCGCGCGCGGCGCCACCGGGCGGGGGCGCGTCGGGCGCCCAGCCGACGGCGGTGAGGGCCTCGACCACGGCGGCCGGCAACGGGGTGCCCGCGTCGGCCGACCGGGTGGCGGCGCGCAGCGCGATCATCGCCTGGCGCACCTCGGGCCGTTCGAAGAACCGCTCCGCGCCCTGGAGCACGTACGGCACGCCGGCCTCGGAGAGCGCCTTCTCGTACGCCTCGGACTGCGCGTTGGTGCGGAACAACACCGCGATCTCCCGGGCCGGGGTGCCGCCCGCCACCAGCGCCCGGCAGCGCGCGGCGACCGCGTTCGCCTCGGCCGGCTCGTCGGTGAAGATCCGCAGTTCCGGCTCCGGGCCGGGGCGGCGCTGGCCGTGCAGCTCCAGCCGCAGCCGCGCCTCGGTGCCCCGGGCCTGCGAGATCACCGCGTTGGCGAGCCCGACCACCTGCGGGGTGGAGCGGTAGTCGCGGACCAGCCGGACCACAGTCGCGCCCCGGTGCAGGCGGGGGAAGTCGACCAGGTACGACGAGGTGGCACCGGTGAACGAGTAGATCGTCTGGCTGGCGTCGCCGACCACCGTCAGGTCGTCCCGGCCGCCCAGCCACGCCTCCAGCAGCCGCTGCTGGAGCGGGTTGACGTCCTGGTACTCGTCGACCACGAAGTGCCGGTACTGGTTGCGCACCTGCTCGGCCACGTCCGGGTGCTCCTCGATGCCCCAGACCGCGGCGCGCAGCATGTCCTCGAAGTCGATCACCCCGTTGCCGCGCTTGAGCCGCTCGTACGCGTCGAACACGTCGGCCACCCGGGCCGGGTCGTACGGCGTCTCGCGCAGCGCCTTGGCCGCGGCCACGACGTACTCCCCGGGCTCGACCAGTGACGACTTGGCCCACTCGATCTCGGCGGCCAGGTCGCGGGCGGCGGCCCGGTCGGCGCGCAGGCCGACCTTGGCGGCGGCGAGTGTGACCACCCGCACCTTGCTGTCCAGCAGTTCCGGCATGGCCCGCCCGGCCAGCAGCCGGGGCGCGAAGTAGCGGACCTGCCGCAGCGCCGCGGCGTGGAACGTGCGCGCCTGCACGCCCTGCACCCCGAGCACGCCGAGACGGCTGCGCATCTCGGCGGCGGCGCGGGCGGTGAACGTGACCGCCAGCACGTGCCGGCCGGCGATGTCGCCGGTCAGCGCCCGGTACGCGATCCGCGAGGTCACCGCCCGGGTCTTGCCGGTGCCGGCGCCGGCCAGGATGCAGACCGGGCCGGCCGGGGCGGTCACCGCTGAGCGCTGCTCCGGATCCAGCCCGGCCAGCACCCGTTCCGCCGCTGAGTGAACGCCCACAGCAGGGAATCATCCAGCATCGTGTGACGTTGCAGCGGTTAGCCTGGCCTGATCGGACCGGGCGCGAGCCACCCCTTGGAGGACCAGACCATGCTGACGATGTATTCCACCCCGTGGTGCGGCTACTGCCACCGGCTGAAGTCGCAGCTCGACCGGGAGGGCATCGCGTACGAGGTGGTCGACATCGAGCAGGACCCGACGGCCGCGGACTTCGTGATGAGCGTCAACGGCGGTAACCAGACCGTCCCGACGCTGCGCTTCGCCGACGGCAGCGCCCTGACCAACCCTTCGATCACGCAGGTCAAGCAGCACCTGGCCGCGCTGCCCGGCTGATCCGCCGCGACGCCACGAGCGGCCGCACCCGATCCGGGTGCGGCCGCTCGCCGTTCGTCAGGACCCGCCGCGGCTGAGCACCCCGTCGTCGGCGGGTTTGCGGGGCGACGGGATCCGGACCGGTCCGGCGACCGGGGTGGTCAGCCCGCGGCCCCGCCACAGGTAGAGGCCGGCCGCCGTGGTGACGGCCCCCACCAGGGCGAACAGCAGCCGGTAGTCGAACATGCCGACGAGCAGCGCGCCGGTGCCGATGGAGAGCGCCTGCGGCCCGCTGACCAGGGCCTCCGACGCGGCGGTCACCCGGCCGAGCAGCCGCGGCGGGGTCCGCCGCTGGATCAGCGTGTTCAACCCCACCATGGTCAGCGGCAGCGAGAGGCCGGCCAGCAGCAGCGCCACCACCCCGAGCCACAACCGGGGGTACGCCAGCGCCAGCGCGGCCGGTCCGAAGAACGTCACGCCCGCGGCGAGCGCGCCGACCTCGCCGAACCGGCGGACCACGGCGGCCGAGAACAGGCCGCCGACCAGCCCGCCGACGCCCTGCACCATGACCAGCACGCCGACGAACGCGGCGTCGCGGTGCAGGCCCAGATCGACGTACGCGAAGATCAGCGACTCGGTGAAGCCCATCACCAGCGAGCCGAGCCCGTACCCGAGCAGCGCCCGGCGCAGCGCCGGCTCGCCGGTCAGGTGGCGCAGGCCCGCGCCCAGCTCGGACGGCCCGCGACGACCGGATCGCGACGGTGTGCCCTCCTCCACGCGCAGCCGCGCGACCACCGCCGCCGCGGTGAGGAAGCCGGTCATGGCCAGCAGGACCAGCAGCCAGCCGCCCACTGCGGCGTACACGCCCGCCCCGGCCAGCGGCCCGATCAGCCGCAGGCCCTGCCGGACGGTCTGCAGCAACCCGTTCGCGTCCGCCAGCAGCTCGGCCGGTACCAGATGCCGGATCAGTCCGTTGAGCACGGCGGTGAGGGTGATGTACGAGAGCCCGTAGAGCGCGGCGACCACGTAGATCACCCAGACGTCGGAGCGGTCCCGGACCGTGAGCAGCGGGCCGAGCAGCACTGCTGCGACCAGGTTGGCGGCGATGAAGAAGGGTCGCCTGCGGTAGCGGTCGACCACCCAGCCGACCAGCGGGGCGAGCACCATCGGCGCGATGACCGCGAAGATGGTCGCCCCGGCCATGCTGTCCGAACCGGTCAGATCCTTGACCCAGACGGCCAGGGCGAGCAGCAGGACCGACTCCGCCGCCATGCTCGCGACGAGCGCGGCGAACAGCAGACGGAAGTCGGGGCGGCGCAGGACGGTGCGCATCGGTTCCCTCCGGCGGGGGTGCGCCACCAGCGGCGCGTCGGGGGCGGGCGCTGGTGAAGACGCCCTCCACAGTCCTCTTTTTGTCTCGTGACACGCCCTTGCCGGAACCTCCGGCGCCGGTCGCGCCGTCCATACTGACCGTGGGGGGCGAATTTCATACAGTTACCGTCGCGTCAAGCGGCGGTCGACGGGAAAGAGGACGCCGTGCCTCCTGCCGTACCAGGCCCGATTCTGCGCCGTCGTCGACTCGGCACCGAGCTGCGTCGGCTCCGCGAACAGGCCGGTCTGACCGGTGACCAGGTCATCGAGCGGATCGGCTGGGCCTCCGCATCCAAGTTGTCCCGCCTGGAGAACGGCCGCAGCCGTCCCGACCCGGACGACGTGGACGTGTTGCTGACGCTCTACGGCGCCGACGAGGAGCAGCGCGCGGAACTGACCGGGATCACCCACGAGGCCGGCGACATGCGCGGCTGGCTGCGCAACTTCCCGGTGATGACCCAGCAGCAGCGCGCCTTCGCCGAACTGGAGGCCGGCTGTGCGGAGATCTCCGAGTACAACCCGGTGCTGGTGCCGGGGCTGTTGCAGACGCCCGGGTACGCCCGGCACCGGATCATGTCCGCCGCGCAGGTCGCCGCCGAGGCCGGTGACCCGGAGACCGAGGACCCCGAGACCGAGGTACGCGCGCGGCAGGCCCGCCAGTCGCTGCTGACCCGCTCCCCCGAGGTGCCCCGTTACACCGCGGTGCTGGAGGAGGCCGCGCTCGGCCGCCGCGCCGGGCCGCCGGAGGTGCTGCACGAGCAGCTCGTCCACCTGTGCGAGATGGCGCTGCTGCCGAACGTGACGCTGCGTCTGCTGCTGCGGGACACGCGGGTCGGTGACTGGTACCTTCCGCCGACCGCGTTCTCGGTCTACCGGTTCGCCGATCCCCTCGATCCGGAGACGCTCGCCATCGAAGGTGGGTTCACCGACGTCATGTCGACCGAGGTAAACACCCTAAATCGCTATAAAGTGGTGTTCGAGTGGCTATGCTCGTCGGCACTCTCCGCATCGGACACCCTCTCCTGGTTGATCGAGGCGACGGGACGGCTGACCGGCACGGCAGTCGAGTCCACGGTGGCGTACGGGCCGGCAACGGCGCCGGCCCAGCGACGCCGGGACTCGGGGCGCCTCACCACGGAACGGTGATCCGGCACGGACACCGCCCGCGCTCCGGCGTCGCTCGATCCCATCGGAGCACCTCACCAGGAGCAAGCACCATGAACGAGATCCACACCAGCACGACCGCCCTGTCGGGACGGCTCGCCGGCGCCGCCTGGCGCAAGAGCACCCGCAGCCAGACCTCCAACTGCGTGGAGGTCGCGCCGCTCGGCTCCGGGCCGGCCACAGTGGCGCTGCGGGACAGCAAGGACCCGAGCGGGCCGGTCCTGCTGTTCGACCGGGCCGGCTGGCTCGGCTTCCTCACCGGCACGAAGAGCGGCCAGTTCGATCTGGACTGATCCGGCGAACCACGGGGGGCCGTCGGCGCGAGCCGGCGGCCCCTCGCGCGTCCATCCCCGACAACGGTGCTGACCTGGGATCCCCCGATCGGTCGAGCTGGCGCGTTCCCCTTGCCGGGCGGACACATCGGCGTAACATGACGCGGGAGTGACGTGGAAGTTCCAGCGTGTAACCGCCGATTGTCCGGGGGACACCATGCGGTTCCTGATCGTCCGCACCGAGATCCGTAGCGCCGCCGACGCCGACATCGCCGCCGCCTGGGCGGGCGGGGGCCGTCTGCGTGACGAGACGAGCACGCCGGAGCCCCGCCGCCAGGTCGTCCACGCCGAGGACCGGGACGCCGCACTCCTGCTCGCCCGCGCACTGTCCGCAGTCGGTGCGGTACGCGCGGGCCGGCACCGGGTCAAGGTGCTGCCGATCGAGGAACCAGCCCCCGGCCACCCGTACCGCTGGGACGGCGGATGACCGGACGCTGACGTCCGTCGTGGCCGGACCGGCCTCCCCCGCCGCTTTCCCGCCTCACCCGGCCACGACGGCACGTGTTCCCGGCCCGCGACTGTCGCGGCAACGACGGTCCGGGTCGGGGCCGCGTCCACCCGCGGCGGCGGCCGGTCAGCAGTGGCCGTCGAGCCAGCGGTGCACCAGGAACAACGCGATCGAGGACGGCGGCGGCAGGACCAGCCGATCTCCCCCGCCCACCGGCACCGGCTCGCCCGCGAGCGCCGCGCCGATCTCCCGGCGGGTGAACCAGCGTGCGTGCGCGATCTCGGCCAGGTCCACCCGGATCGGCGCGTCCGCGTCGGCGCGGGCCAGGAAGCCGAGCATCAACGAGCCGGGGAACGGCCAGGACTGGCTGCCCACGTACGCGATCTGCTCGACCGGGACGCCCACCTCCTCGCGGACCTCGCGCAGCACGGCGGCCTCGGCCGACTCGCCGGGCTCGACGTATCCGGCCAGGCACGAGTAGCGGCGCTGTCCGGGGGTGCGCGGCCAGGCCGCGTTGTTGCCGAGCAGGCAGCGGCCGTCCGGACCGTCCACACCGTCGTGCACCAGCACGATCATGGCCGGGTCGGTACGCGGCCAGACCCGGTCGCCGTCCGGGTCGATCCGCGACCAGCCGGCCTCGTCGGCGCTCGTCGGCTTGCCCGTCGTCGACGAGTAGCCGTGCCGCAGGTGCCAGTTGAGCAGCGCCAGCGCGGTGGTGAACAGGCCCGAGTCCCGGTCGGTCATCAGGTGGCCCACCTCACGCAGGTGGGCCGGACGGGTGTCCGGCAGCGCCGGAAGCGGCCCGTCCACCGCGAACACGGGTACGCCATCGGGCTCGACGCCGAGGAACATCGGCACCGACCGGGGCACCTCGGGCAGCTCGCCGGGGCCGACCAGGACCAGCTCCGGCGGGTTCGCCGCGCCCCGTACCAGCGCCCTGCCCTCGGCGGCCGAGTCCAGCACCAGCACCCGGGCCCGTTCCCACGCCTCGGTCAGCCAGCCCGGATCGGTACGCCGGTGCGCGGCCCGGTCGAGCGTCGACCGGGCCAGCGGCGGGGCGGACTCCCCGCTCATGCGGATTCCGTACGCACCGGTGTCAGCGCGGCGAGCGAGTCGGCCACCCGCTCGGCGTCGCCGAGCACGACGGTGACCGCGCGGGCCGGGGCCAGGTAGCGGGCGGCCACCTCGGCCACGTCGTCCACAGTCGCGGCGGCCAGCCGGGCGGCGTGCTCGGCGAGGAAGTCCAGACGCAGCCCGTTGCCGGCGTACGCGCTGGTCAGCGATGCGAGACCGGCCTGGGTGGACATGCCGAGCTGAAGCGTGCCGAGCGCGTACTGGCGGGCCTGCTCCAGTTCGTCGGCCTTCGGCGGCACCGTCGCCAGGCGGCCCAGCTCGTAGTTCGTCTCCACCAGCGCCGCCGCGGTGACCTCGGTGGCCACCTCGGCGCCGGCGACGAGCAGCGAACCGGCCACCGAGTGCTCGACGAGCGAGTGCGGCCCGTACGTGTAGCCCTTGTCCTCGCGGATGTTCTCCACCCAGCGGGAGGAGAAGTAGCCACCGAAGATCAGGTTGGCGAGCTGCAGCGCGGCGTGGTCCGGGTGGGTACGCGGCACCGCGGGGAGCGCGAGGCGTACCGAGGACTGCACCGAGCCGGGCCGGTCGACCAGCAGCAGCGGCCCGGGCTCCAGCGGCGGCGCGGGGGGCAGCTCGGCGACGTGCCCGTCACCGCGCCACCCGGACAGCGCCTGCTCGGCCGCGTTCAGCGCCCGGTCCGGGGCCACGTCGCCGACGAGCACCAGCACCGCGCCGGCCGGATGCACCCGCTCGGCGTGCAGCCGGCGCAACGCGGCCGGGCGGACCGCCCGGACCTGGTCCGGGTCGGGCGTCTGCACCGCGTACGGGTGCCGGCCGTACACCCGCTTGAGCAGCGCGGTGCGGACCAGGTGGGACGGCTGACTCTGGGCGACCTGGATGCGGTCGACCAGCCGGTCCCGCTCGGTCTCCACCCAGTCCGCGGGGTAGGTGGCCCCGGTGAGCACCTCGGCGAGCAGCTCCAGCATCCGGTCCAGGCCGGTGACCAGGCCCGCGCCGGAGAGCATCAGCCGGTCCGGGTCGAGACCGGCGGTCAGCCCGCCGCCGACCTTCTGCAACTCGGCCGCCAGCTCGGTGGCGCTGTGCGCCTCGGTGCCGGAGAGCATGGTCTGCGCCAGCATCGCGCCGCGGGCCAGGTGGGTACGCCCGAACGGCATCCACAGTCGCAGCTCGACGAGCGGTACGGCGGAGCGGCGTACCGCGATCACGGTGAGTCCGTTGGCGAGCGTGCGCTCGGCCTGCTTGGGCACCTTGAGGCGGCGGTTCGGGCGCAGCGCCGGCAGCGGCCGGACGGTGGTGGCGGTCGTACTCGTGCTCATCGGCCACCTCCGGCGACGACCTCGACGGACGCGCGGCGCTCGGGCCGCAGGGTGGCGGCGGCGGCGCGGACCTGCTCCTCGGTCACCTCGCCGACCAGCCGGGGCAGGTCGTTGAGCAGGCCGGGTTCGCCGCGTTGCTGTTCCAGCACCGCCATCCGCAACGCGCGGCCGAGCACCGCGTCCGTGTCGCGCAGCAGGTGGGTGGCCATCCGGGCCTGGGTACGCGCCAGCTCCCCCTCGGTCAGCCCGTCGGCCGCCAGCCGGTCCAGTTCCTCGTCGATGGTGCGCAGCACCTTGTCCACGTCGCCGCCGGGCGGCAGGTGGGCCTGGAGCAGCAGCGCGGTGGGGTCGCGTACGTCGAACGGGTCGCCCATGAAGCCGAGGTACCCGCCGAGGCTGGTGACCGACCGGTCGCGCTGCACCAGCCGCTCGACCAGCCGGGAGGCGTCGCCGTCGGTGAGCACCTCGGCCAGCACCACGTACGGCAGGTAACCGGCGAAGTCGCTGACCGGGTCGGGCACCCGCCAGGCGCCGGCCACCGCGGGGAGCGGCGCCAGCGCGTCGGTGTACGTGCTGCGCCGCTCGGCGGTAAGGTCGGGCTCGGCGAAGTCGGGCCGCTGCGGGGCGGGCCGGGCCGGCACGTCCCCGAAGTGCCGCTCGATGAGCGTGGTCGCCTCGGCCACGTCGATGTCGCCGCTGACCGCGAGTACGGCGTTGCCGCTGGCGTAGTAGCGGCGGAAGAAGTCGGCGGCGTCGGCCACGGTGGCCGACTCCAGGTCGACGAAGGAGCCGTAGCCGTCGTGCGCGTTGGGGAAGGTGTCGAACATCACCGGGGGCAGCGTCAGCCAGGGGAACCCGCCGTACGGCCGGTTCAGCACGTTGACCCGGATCTCCTCCTTGACCACGTCGACCTGGTTGCGCAGGTTCTCCTCGGTCAGCCGGGGGCCGCGCATCCGGTCGGCCTCCAGGAACAGCGCCCGTTCCAGCGCGTTCGCGGGCAGCGTCTCGAAGTAGTCGGTGTAGTCCAGGTGGGTGGAGCCGTTGAACGTCCCGCCGGCGCCCTGGACGTGCCGGAAGTGGGCCAGCTTCTCCAGGTTCTCCGAGCCCTGGAACATCAGGTGCTCGAAGAGGTGGGCGAACCCGGTGCGGCCCTCGGGCTCGGAGCGGATGCCGACGTCGTAGACCACCGCCACCCCGATGACCGGGGCGCTGCGGTCCGGCGTGAGCACCACGCGCAGGCCGTTGTCGAGGGTGAACCGTTCGACCGGGTACTTCGTCGCTGGGATCTTCGCTCTCCGCGTCGGCACGAGATCGACACTAGCGCCTCGGTACCGGCTCTACCGCCGGTGTGCCATGGCCGAACGGTGGACTGTCGCGGGACGGGTCTTGACGCGGACGGCCGCTTGCCCCACTCTTCCTACCAACTAAATAGGAATACTGCGGATTGGACATTCGATGAGAGGGCTCACCCTGCGCCGCCTGGTCACCCTGGCGACCCTGGCCGCGGTCGGCGCGGCCACGCTCGGCACCGCCGCCTGCGGCGAGGACGGCGACGCCGGCGCCGCGTCCGGCCCGGTGACGCTGCGCCTGGGCTACTTCCCCAACATCACGCACGCCCCGGCCGTGGTCGGCGTGGAGAAGGGGATCTTCGCCGAGAAGCTCGGCAGCGACGTCGAGCTGGACACCAAGACGTTCAACGCCGGCCCGGCCGCCATCGAGGCCGTCTTCTCCGGCGCGCTCGACGCCACGTACATCGGCCCGAACCCGACCGTGAACGCCTTCTCGAAGTCCAAGGGCGAGGCGGTCCGGGTCGTCTCCGGCGCCGCGTCCGGCGGCGTCGCGCTCGTGGTCAAGCCCGGCATCACCTCGGTGGAGCAGCTGCGCGGCAAGAAGATCGCCACCCCGCAGCTCGGCAACACCCAGGACGTGGCGCTGCGCTTCTGGCTCAAGGAGAAGGGCCTGGAGACGACCAAGGAGGGCGGCGGCGACGTCAAGATCGTGCCGCAGGAGAACGCCCAGACGATCGAGACGTTCGGCAGCGGCGCCATCGACGGCGCCTGGGTGCCCGAACCGTTCGTCTCCCGGCTGGTCAACGCCGGCGGCAAGGTGCTCGTCGACGAGCGCGACCTGTGGCCGGACAAGAAGTTCGTCATCACCAACCTGCTGGTCAGCACCAAGTTCCTCAAGGCACACCCGGACGTGGTGAAGAAGCTGGTCGAGGGTCAGGTCGCGGCGAACGAGTTCGTCAACACCAAGCCGGACGAGGCGCAGCAGGCCATCTCCGACCACATCGGCAAGATCACCGGCAAGCCGCTGGACCTCAAGCTGATCAAGCAGGCATGGCCGACGCTGGAGTTCACCAACGACCCGATCCCGTCGTCGCTGAAGACCGGCCTGGACCACGCGGTCGCGGTCGGGCTCACCCAGCCGGTCGACCTGAACGGCCTCTACGACCTGAAGTACCTCAACGAGGTGCTCAAGGCGCAGGGCAAGGCCGAGGTCAGCCAGCCGTGACGTCGACCGGCACGACCCCGCGTAGCGCGACCGGCTCGGTCGCGCTGCGCGGCGTGACCAAGGTGTACGGCCAGGGCGAGCAGGCGGTCCTGGCACTGGACGGGCTGTCGCTGGACGTCGCCCCGGGCGAGTTCGTCTGCATGGTCGGCGCATCCGGCTGCGGCAAGAGCACGCTGCTCAACCTGGTCGCCGGCCTGGACCGGGCCAGCGGCGGCGCGATCGAGCTGGGCGAGGGCGTCAACCCGGGACTGATGTTCCAGGAGCCGGCCCTGTTCCCGTGGCTGACCGTCGAGGGCAACGTCGAGGTGCCGCTGAAGCTGCGCGGACTCCCCCGCGACCAGCGCAAGGAGCGGGTGGCCGAGCTGCTGCGCACGGTCCACCTGTCCGAGTTCGGCCGCAAGCGGCCACACCAGCTCTCCGGCGGCATGCGGCAGCGGGTCGCGCTGGCCCGCACGCTCGCGCTGGAGACGCCGGTGCTGCTGATGGACGAGCCGTTCGGCGCGCTGGACGCGATGACCCGCGACATCCTGCACGACGAGCTGGAGCGGATCTGGACCGAGCGCAAGCTCACCGTCCTGTTCGTCACACACAACGTGCGCGAGGCGGCCCGGCTCGCCGACCGCATCGTGCTGCTCTCCAGCCGGCCCGGCCGGATCATCTACTCCACCGAGGTCGCCGTGCCGCGCCCCCGGCGGATCGACTCGCCGGAGGTCTCGGCCATCGCCGCCGAGGTCACCGACCGGCTGCGCAAGGAGGTGGGCCGGCATGGCCAGTGACACCCTCACCGGGTCGGCGCGAACCGACGCGGAGATCTCCGGCCTCGACGCGCTGGAGATCGCCGGCCGGGAGAAGGGCCCGTCCCGGGTACGCCGCCTGTGGTCGGCCACCTGGCCCAAGTTCGCCGCGCTCGCACTCGCGGTGGCGATCTGGCAGGCGGTGGTCTGGTCCGGGTGGAAGGAGCCGTGGGCGCTGCCCGGCCCGGCAGTGGTCTTCGGCGACCTCGGGGAGTACCTGCTCAGCTCGGCGCTCTGGGAGGGCCTGGCCACCACCGCCCGGCGGGCGGCGGTCGGGTTCGCCGCAGCCGTCGCCGTCGGCCTGCTGCTCGGCCTGGGCGTCGCCCGGGTCAAGGTGCTCCGGGCGGCCCTCGGCTCGATGATCACCGCGTTGCAGACCATGCCGTCGATCGCCTGGTTCCCGCTGGCCATCCTGCTGTTCCAGCTCAGCGAGCAGGCGATCTTCTTCGTGGTGGTGCTCGGGGCCGCGCCGTCGGTGGCGAACGGCGTCATCCACGGCGTGGACTACGTGCCGCCGCTGCTGGTCCGCGCCGGCCGCAACCTCGGCGCGCGCGGGCTCAACCTCTACCGGTACGTGATCGCACCGGCCGCGCTCCCCGCCATCGTGGCCGGGCTCAAGCAGGGCTGGGCGTTCGCCTGGCGCAGCCTGATGGCCGGTGAGCTGCTGGTGGTCATCGCCACCCGCACCTCGATCGGCGCTCAGCTCACGTACGCGCGCGAGCTGAGCGAGGCACCCCGCCTGATGGCCATCATGATCGTCATCCTGGTGGTGGGTCTGCTCGTGGACACCGCGTTCGGGGCCGCCGACAAGGCGATCCGCCGCCGCTGGGGCGTGCTGGACCAGGCCGGCAACTGACGTCGTGTACATCTCCGCGCGCGCCGACTACGCGCTCCGGGCCATGCTCGCCGTCGCCGACGCCGCCGGGACCACCGGCGACCCGGCGGCCGGCGGCGGCGAGCTGGTCAAGGCGGCGAGCCTGGCCGAGAGCCAGGACATCCCGCTCAGCTTCCTCCAGGGGATCCTGCTCGACCTGCGGCGGGCCGGACTGCTGCACAGCCATCGCGGCACCGAGGGCGGGTACGCGCTGACCCGCCCGCCGGACGAGATCAGCGTGGGCGACGTGCTGCGCGCGGTGGGTGGTGCGATCACGAGCGTGCGAGGCATTCCCGCCGACCGGGCCGGCTACCACGGCGTGGCCACCGGCCTGCGGGACGTGTGGCTGGCGGTGGACGGCGCGATCGCCCTGGTCGTGGACCGGACCACGCTCGCCGACCTGCTGAGCGACCGGGCGACGGCACCCTGACGCGCGGGTCCGTGGCCGTCCGGGCCCTGGTTCACCGGCTTTCCGCCCGGCCGCCCGCTGCCCGGCCGGAGAAGGTATGACTCTCGACCGGGCATCACCCCTCCGCGACCGCTACGGGGCGTGCGGGGCGCTCATCCCGGGGGTGAAGCTGCGGGCGGCACCACGGTCCTGCGGGCCGTCGTCGGACGGCTGCCACGGCCCGAACGCGGCCACCGCGGCGAGCGCCAGGCCGGCGCCCGCCACCGCGAGCACCAGCAGCACTTCCCGCACTCCGCCCGATCCGGCGTCCCCCGCCATGGCCGCTCCCTCCGCGTCCGGCCGACCCCCCGACCGGTTCCCGCGCGACAGCATCACCGCCGGGCTCCGGTCGCACAGTCGGGCAGCCGACCGAACATCGACTGATTCCCGACTCAGGACCGAGCGGACGCGGGCTGCGGTCAGCGGCGGCGCGGGCGCCGCCGAGGGCGGGTCGCCGGGGCGGGGTGCGCGGCGGCGGGCGCGGTGATGGTCACCGGGACGCCGGACGGCTCCCGGGCGCCGGTGAGCCGGCTCAGCTCGCCGTCGCCGGGGCGTACCCGCGTGGTCTTCGGGTTGATGCCCGCGGTGCTCATCAGCCGGGCGACGTCGCGACGCTGGTCCGGCAGGACGAGCGTGACCACGGTGCCCGACTCGCCGGCCCGCGCGGTCCGGCCGCCCCGGTGCAGGTAGTCCTTCGCCTCGGTGGGCGGGTCGGCGTTCACGACCAGGTCCAGCCCGTCGACGTGGATGCCCCGGGCCGCCACGTCGGTCGCCACCAGCGCGGTGACCTGGCCGGTGCGGAACTGCTCCAGGATCCGGGTGCGCTGCGGCTGCGACTTGCCGCCGTGCAGCGCAGCCGCGCGTACGCCCTTGGCGAGCAGCTGGCGGGCCACCCGGTCGGCGCGGTGCTTGGTGGCGATGAACACGATGGTGCGGCCCTCGCGGGCGGCGATGTGCGCCAGCGCGGCCGGCTTGTCCTCCGCCTCCAGGTGCAGCACGTGGTGCGTCATCGCGGTGACGGTGGCGGTGCCCGGGTCGACGGAGTGCGTCACCGGGTCGGTCAGGAACCGGCGGACCAGCCGGTCCACGCCCCGGTCCAGGGTGGCCGAGAACAGCATCCGCTGCCCGCCCGGTGCGACCTGCTCCAGCAGCTTCGTCACCTGCGGCAGGAAGCCCATGTCGGCCATCTGGTCGGCCTCGTCCAGCACGGTGATGGCCACCTGGTCGAGCCGGGCGTCGCCCCTGTCGATCAGGTCGTGCAGCCGGCCCGGCGTGGCCACCAGCACCTCGGCGCCGGCGCGCAGCGCGGCCGCCTGGCGGGTCAGCGAGAGCCCGCCGACCACCGTGGCGCAGCGCAGGCCGAGCGTGGCGGCGTACGGGGCGAGCGCGGCGGTCACCTGCGCGGCCAGTTCACGGGTCGGTACGAGCACCAGCGCGAGCGGGCGGCCCGGGCGGGCCCGGCGTCCCGCCGTACGGTGCAGCAGCGGCAGCCCGAACGCGAGTGTCTTGCCGGAGCCGGTACGGCCGCGGCCGAGCACGTCCCGGCCGGCCAGCGAGTCCGGGATCGTGGCCGCCTGGATCGGGAACGGCGCGGAGATGCCCTGCGCGGCCAGCTCGGAGACGAGCGCCGGAGCCAGGCCGGTGGCGGCGAACGTGGGCAGGGTCGTGGTCATGCGGAAAGCCTTCCTCGACGCGGCACGTGTCGAGGAAGGGCGCCGGGCAGCGGCGCGTCACCGGCGTCACCGGTGGTCACAAGCACGAACCGAAAGGGACGGGCCGGCCCGGCAGAGGCGGGCCGGCCCGTGCACCACGCCCGAAGGGGCGCGATGGTGGTGCCGGTTGATCCGAAGATCAGAGCGGGCGGATGTTCTCCGCCTGCGGGCCCTTCTGGCCCTGGGTCACCTCGAACTCGACCCGCTGGTTCTCGTCCAGGCTCCGGTAGCCGGAGGTCTGGATCGCCGAGAAGTGGGCGAAGACGTCGGCGCCGCCGTCGTCCGGGGTGATGAAGCCGAAGCCCTTGTCAGCGTTGAACCACTTGACGGTGCCAATTGCCATGTGTTTCGTCTCCTTGACGGAACGGTCGGCCCGCACGTGTTGCGGGCCGGAGAGGAGCACCCCGCGCGTGGAATACGCGGCGTGCCTGTCGCTGCTGGTCGCCCCGCCCGGAGAACTCCGGACACAACAAAGAGCGCCTGGGGCCACAATCCGCCAGGCGCACACAGAGTCTCTGGAAACCAAAACTGCAACCCGGCCAACGTATCACGGATTCGTGCGCTGCGGGAGATCCCCCGGGATTTCCGGCACGGCGGCCACCAACGCGGTCAGCCCTTCCGCGTCGAGCAGGTCGGCCGGGCGGACGGTCGCGGAGTCCCGCACGTAGTGGAACGCGGCGCCGACCCGGTCCACCGGCACCCCGGCCAGTTCCGCCCAGGCCAGCCGGTAGACCGCCAGCTGGACCGCCGCCGCGTCGGCCTCCCGGCCGGTCGGCTGCCGCCCGGTCTTCCAGTCGACCACGTCGTAGCGCCCGCCCGGGCGGGCGAACACGGCGTCCATCCGCCCCCTGACCACCACCCCGGCGATGACGGTGGCGAACGGCACCTCCACCTCCACCGGCACCCGGTCGGCCCACTCGCTGGCCAGGAAGCGCTCCTGCAACTCGACGAGCGCCTCGTCCGGGGCCGCGTCCTCGTCCGCCGCGCCGGGCAGCTCGTCCACGTCGAGCAGCCGGTCGGCGCCGAAGCGCTGCTCCAGCCAGGCGTGGAATGCGGTGCCGCGCCGGGCGTACGGGTTCGGCTCGGTGGGCATCGGGCGGCGCAGCGTCCGGGCCAGCGCCTCCGGGTCGCGGCGCAACGCCACGAGCTGGGTCACCGAGAGCTGGCCGGGCAACTCGACCTCGACCGCCTCGGCCTGCCGGGCCAGCTCCGCCCGCTCGGCGAGCAGGAGATCGGCCTCGCGCCGCCAGCGGGCCACCTCGGCGTCCTCCGCCGCGCCGGTGGTGGCGAGCACGGCCGCCTCGCGGCGGGCCGTCTCCGGGTCGGCCAGGTGCCGGCGGACCAGCGCCGCCGCCTCGGTCAGGGCGGGCCGGCGGGCGCCGAGGGGGTCGGCCGGCCACTCGGCGCGCAGCACCGTCTCTGTGGTCGGGTTCACCGTGTCGCCGGCCGGCTCGGGAGTCCACGCGTCCACCACGTGCCCGTCCGCACCGGCCAGGCAGGCGTCGTGCACCTCGCGCAGGAACACCGACGGGCCGCGGAACCGTTTGGTCCCCTCCCCCCACCAGTAGCCGGAGCAGAGCAGCAGACGGCGGGGACGGGTCACCGCCACGTACGCCAGCCGGCGCTCCTCCCGCTCGTCGTGCGCCCGCCAGGCGTCGGTGAACCCGGTCAGCGCCCGGGCCACCCCGCGCTGGTCCTCCGCCTCCGGCAGGGCCAGCTCCGGCAGCCCGTCCGCGTCGCCGCGCAACGGGAACGGCAGCACGCCCAGCCCGCCCAGCCAGTGGTCGGAGTTGCGGACCGGCCCCGGCCAGACGCCCCGGGTCATCCCGGCCACCGCCACCACGTCCCACTCCAGGCCCTTCGCGGCGTGCGCGGTGAGCACCTGCACCGCGCCGGCCACCACCTCGACCTCGCCGGGCGCCAGCCCGCGCTCCTCGTCCTCGGCGGCGGCCAGGTAGGCGAGGAAACCGGCCAGCGTGGCGCCGGGCGTCTCGCCGCTGAACCGTGCCGCCACGTCGCCGAGCGCGTCCAGGTGGGCGCGGGCCAGCCCGGCGTCGCCCGCCCCGTCCCGGCCGGCCCGGACCGCCACCTCGACGTCGAGGCCGATGGTCCGCTCGATGTCCGCGATCAGTTCCGGCAGCGACTGGTCCAGCCGGTAGCGCAGCAGCGCCAGCTCCATCCCGTACGAGCGCAGCCGCGCATAGCCCTCGGCCGAGTACGCCTGCGCCGGCCCCAGATCCGCCAGCGCCTCGACGAGCGTGGCCTCGTCCAGCACGTCCACGGTGATCTCCGGGCCCTCGTCGCCGGTCAGCTCCCGGCGGCTGCGGGCGATCGCACGGGCGCGGCGGTGCAGGGCGACCAGGTCACGCGGCCCGATCCGCCAGCGCGCGCCGGTGAGCAGCCGCAGCAGCGCCGCCCCGTCGGTCGGGTCGGCGAGCACGCGCAGCGTGCACACCACGTCCCGTACCTCCGGGGTGTCCAGCAGCCCGCCCAGGCCGACCACGTCGACCGGCAGCCCGCGGGCGCGCAAGGCCGCCTCGATCGCCGGGATCTGGCTGCGCAGCCGCACCAGCACCGCCGTGGTCGGGCGGCGGTCGGCCGGGATGTGCTCGGGCAGCGCGCCGGGCATCCCGGCCGCGCCCCGCCAGGCCGCCAGCACGCTGTCCGCGATCCAGTCGGCCTCGTCGGCGTACGTCTCCAGCAGCGCGCAGTGCACTGTGCCACCCGCCTGCCCGCCCGGCGTGCGGTGCGGGATCGGGTCGCGGACGCTGAGCGCGGCGTGCAGTTCCGGCACCCGCGCGCCGGCCGCCCGCAGCGGCACCGAGAGCGTGTTGGCGACGCCGAGGATCTCCGGCCGGTTGCGCCAGCTCGTGGTCAGGCCGAGCACGTCGGCGGGACTGCCGTCGGTGCGGGCGAACTCGGGCGGGAACCGGTCGAGCGTGCCGGCGCTGGCCCCGCGCCAGCCGTAGATGGACTGGCACGGGTCGCCCACGGCGGTGACCGGGTGGCCGCCGCCGAACAGCGCGTTGAGCAGCACCACCTGGGCGTGGCTGGTGTCCTGGTACTCGTCGAGCAGCACCACCCGGAACCGGTCCCGCTCGATCACGCCGACGCCGGGGTGGTCGCGGGCCACCCGGGCCGCGCGGGCGAGCTGGTCGGCGAAGTCCATCGCCTCGAAGTCGTCCTTGCGCCGGGCGTACGCGCGCACCAGCGGCAGCAGCTTCAGCCGGGTCCGCTGGAGCTGGAGCGCCTTTCGCACGTCGGCGTACACCCGGCCGGGCCGGGACTGCACGTCGGCGAAGAACCGGCCGGTCCAGGCGGCCAGCTCGTCCGGGTCGACCAGGTGCTCGTCCAGCTCACCGGCGAGCGCCAGCACGGCGTCGGTGACGGTCGACGGCATCCGGTCCACCTCGGACATGTCGCCGTCGTAGTTGCGCACCAGCAGGTCGACGAGCTGCCAGCGGGACGCCTCGGTGAGCAGCCGGGTGGTCGGCTCGTACCCGGCGCGCAACCCGTGCTCGGTGACGATCCGCCCGGCGTACGAGTGGTACGTGGACACGGTCGGCTCGCCTGCCAGCGGGTCGTCGTGCGGATCCCGCCCCTGCCGGCCGAGCCGCCGGATGAGCTGGTCGAGGCGGGTCCGGACCCGGTGTGCCAGCTCGCCTGCCGCCTTGCGCGTGAAGGTGAGGCCGAGGATGTGCTCGGGGCGTACGTAGGAGTTGGCGACCAGCCACATCACCCGCGCGGCCATCGTCTCGGTCTTGCCCGAGCCGGCGCCCGCGACCACCAGCAGCGGTTCCACCGGCGCGGCGATGATCGCGGCCTGCTCCCGGGTGGGCGCGGGCAGCCGCAGCAGCCGGGCCAGCTCGACCGGCGTGTAGCGGGGCCCGGCGTCGGCGGTACGCGGCGTGGGCGTGGCGGAGGCGCCGAAAAGCGCCGGCTGAACAGTCATGGTCCGGTCCTCGTTCGCGACTGCGGGGCTCGCAAAACCGGCTCACTCCTCGCGCTCACGGTGCGGTCCTCGTTCGCGACTGCGGGGCTCGCAAGACCGGCTCACTCCTCGCGCTCACGGTGCGGTCCTCGTTCGCGACTGCGGGGCTCGCAAAACCGGCTCACTCCTCGCGCTCACGGCTGATTCTCCGGCGGCGGCTCGACCACCTGGCGACCCTGGCCGGACACCGGGCAGCTGGTGCGTACCGGGCAGACCCGGCACTTGGAGTTGGCCACGGCGGCGAACGTGGAGGCGGCCATCGTGTCCGCGGTACGGCGTACCAGCGCGGTGGCCCACCCCGCTTCCGGCCCCTCCCCGGCCGCGGCCTGGGTCTGCTCCTTGGCGTCCCGCGCGCCGGTGCCGAGCTGCACCAGCGCTGCCCCGCCCGGCTCCTCGCCGAACTCGGCGAACCCGCCCGCCTCCACCGCCGCCTGGTACGCACCGAGCTGCGGATGCTCGGCCACCTCCCGCTCGGTGACCGCCGTCGACTTGCCGGTCTTCAGGTCGATCACCACGAGCCGCCCCTCGTCGTCGACCTCCAGCCGGTCGACCCGCCCGGTCAGCTGGATCGGGCGGGACGGGTCGTCGAGTCGGACCGCGAACTCGTGCTCGATCGCGAGCAGCCGGCGCGGATTGCCGGCCAGCCAGCGCAGCAGCTTGTCCACCATCGCCTCGGCGCGCTGCCGCTCCGGACCGGCCATCCACCGGGCGGCCAGCTCGATCGCGTCGAACCGCGCGGCCACGTACTCCAGCAACGCCTCCCGGTCGACGCTGGCGTCCTCCGCGAGCATCGCGGCGGCGTGCACCAGGTTGCCGACGCCCTGCGCGGCGCTCGCCGGCCCGCTGCCGCCGTGCCGTTCCAGCAGCCAGCGCAGGCTGCACCGCAACGCGCTCTCCATCGCGGACGGGGTGACCCGCACCGGCTCGCCCTCGTCGACCAGCGGCCGGTCGTCGGAGAGGCCGCGCAACCCCCACCAGTCGTCCGGGTGCGCGCCGGGCACCCCGGCGGCGGCCAGCCGCGCCAGCTCACCCGCCGCCGCGTGCCGCCGGGTGATCGGCGTCGCCGGGTCGGTGACGGCGGTACGCAGTTCCGCCACCAGCGCGGACAGGGTGAGCCCACGCGGCGGCAGGGTGACCGGGAGCGCCGCGGGCGGTCCGTCCTGCGGATGCTCGTCCCCGTGCGGCACCGGCCCGTCCGCGGCTCGCCCGCGCGCGGCCGGGCCTGCCGGACCGTTCCCGGCCGGGTCCGGGCCGGGGCCGGTCGGAGCCGGGCCGGTCGGAGCCGGGCCGGTTCCGCCGGTGGCGGGTGGGTCGGCGGCTGCGAGTTCGTGCAGGAAGCGACTCGGCTGCTCCTCGTGGTCGTCCCCGCCGACCGCGGCGGACGCGACAGCGGTGACCAGCAGCCGCCGTCGCGCGCGGCTGATCGCGACGTGGAACAGCCGCCGCTCCTCGTCCAGCAGCGCGGACGTCTGCCCGACCAGGCTGGCCCGCAGCCCGGCGCCGTCGGCGCGACCGGCGAGCACGTCGACGAGCCGCTCCGAACCGAGCAGGCTGCCGCGCAGGCGCAGATCCGGCCAGACGCCCTCCTGCACCCCGGCCACCGCGACCAGATCCCACTCCAGTCCCTTGGCGGCGTGCGCGGTGAGCAGGCGTACCGCGTCGCCCCGGTCGGCGGCGGCGGCGAGCGTGTCGGCGGGCAGCTCCTGCCCGAGGACGTGGTCGAGGAACACCTCGGTACGCGCGCCGGGCAACCGGTCGGTGAACCGGGCCGCCGCGTCGAAGAGGACGAGTACCGCGTCCAGGTCGCGGTCGGCGGCCTCGGCCCGCCAGCGCTGGGCGGTCTCGTGCTCGCCGGTGGCCGCGCGTCCCCGGGTGATCGCACCGGCCCAGCGTTCGGCCAGCCCGCTCTCCCGCCACACCGCCCAGAGCACGTCCTCGACCGTGGCGCCGGGCCGGCCGGCCGTCTCCCGGGCGGTCGCGAGCAGGTGCGCCACGGCCTGCGCGGGCGCGGCCCAGCGACGCTCGATGGTGGCCAGTTCCGCCGGCTCGCGCAGCGCCTCCACCAGCAGCTCCCCGGAGGGACGGCGGTCGCCGCCGGCCAGCGCCAGGGCCCGCAGCCCCTGGCGCAGCCGCCGCTCGGCCAGCGGGTCGGCGCCGCCCAGCGGCGAGTGCAGCAACGCGACCGCCGACTCCTCGTCCAGCCGGTCGGGTTCCAGCGCGCAGCGCAGCAGAAGCAGCAGCGGGGCGACCGCCGGCTGGAGGTGCAGCGGCAGGTCCTCGCCGTGCACGACGGTCGGCACGCCTGCGGTGTGCAGCGCTCGCCGCAGCGACGGCAGTTGCCGGCCGGTGGAGCGGACCAGCACCGCCATCCGGGACCACGGCACGCCGTCGAGCAGGTGCGCCTCGCGCAACGCGTGCGCCAGCCAGGCCGACTCGCTGGTGGCGGACCGGAACGTCCGTACCTCCACCGATCCGGCGGGCGCGCCGGGAAGCGGGCGCAGCCGCCGGTGCGCCGCCGGGCCGCGCAGCCGCCGGGCCAGCCGGGCGGTGGCCGCCAGCAGTTCCGGCCCGGCCCGGTACGAGGTGGTCAGCGTGACCTGCGCGGCCGGGGCACCGGAGGCGGTCCGGAAGCGGTGCGGGAACGTGGTGACGCCCGCCGGGTCGGCGCCGCGGAAGGCGTACGTGGACGAGTCCGGGTCGGCGAACGCCACCAGGGAACGGCCGCCACCGGCCACCACGGCGAGCAGGTCGAGCTGGGCCGGGTCGGTGTCGGCCAGCTCGTCGACGTACACGTGGGCCAGCCGGCGGCGCTCGGCGGCGAGCAGCTCGGGATCGTCGAGCAGCATGCCGGTGGCGGCGCGCACCAGCTCCGCCGGGTCGTACGCGACCGAGCCCCGGTTGCTCACGTCGCGCAGGGCGAGCACGGCGACGTACTCCCGCAGGAAGCGCGCGGCGGCCGGCCAGTCGGCGCGGCCCAGCTTCTCGCCCAGCCGGGCCAGCTCCACCGGGCCGACGCCGCGCTCCGCGGCACGCATCAGCAGGTCGCGGAGCTGCTGGGCGAACGCCCGGGTACGCAGCGCCGGGCGCAGATCCTCCGGCCAGCCGACCGGGTCGTCGCCGGGCTCCTCCCCCACCACGTCGAGCAGCTCACGGATGATCAGATCCTGCTCCGGGCCGGTGAGCAGCCGGGGCGAGGGCTCGCCGCGTTCGGCCGCCGCGCGGCGCAGCAGCCCGAACGCGTACGCCGGGAACGTGCGCACCAGCGGCTCTCGGACCACGCGGTGGCCCTCTCCGGCGATCCGCGCCTCGATCCGGTGGCGCAGCTCGGTGGCCCCGCGCCGGCCGAAGGTGAGCACGAGGATCCGCTCCGGGTCGACACCCTCGGCCACGCGGGCGGCGACCGCCTCGACGAGCGTCGTCGTCTTGCCGGTGCCGGGGCCACCCACCACGAGCATCGGCCCGTCGGTGTGCGCGACCACCTCGGCCTGCACCGGATCGGCCGGGCGCGGAGTGTTCGTGCCCGGCCCGGCCGCGCTCCGCGGCGAGGCGCTCCCGGGTGAAGGCGCGCCGGTCGTCGTCTGCGACAGGGCACTCCCGGGCGGCGTGGCGGACTCCGGGTGCGCGGCATCGCCCGCCGACCCCCCGGATCGCGGCTCCGCCTCGGCCGGCCCGCCGGGCCGACCCACCCCCTGCCCCGCCCCGGCGTCGTGGGTGACCCCCGCCCCCGCGCCGCCGGGCCGGCGCACCAACCGGTACGCCTGCATCACCGACATCCCACCACGCCGGTACGACACCCGGAAACCGGCCGTCGCCCCGCGCGCCGCAGCTCATCCGGGTGACGTGACAACCGCACCTGCTGATTCCAGTCGGCGGATGCGGAGGCGGAGGCGGCGACAAGTCCGGCGCAGCGACGCCCCGTGCCCCGCCACAACCGACCAGCCGAGGCCGGCACCTCCCTCGAACGCGAACCGACGCAGCATCCACCATCCGGGAAAAGCTTCCCGCCCACCGAGATCCGCATAGATCTTGGTGGCAAAGTGCCCCCACAGGGGCCATTTGCTACCAAGATCTCCCGGCGACGCGACGCGACGCGGCGCGGCGCGGGAGGGGGCAGGGCGGGCGGGGTCAGGTCAGGCGGGCGTCGATCAGGTCGAGCGCGGCGGGGACGCTGTCGGCGACCATCAGCAGGTCCAGCGCGGCCGGCTTGAGGAACCGCTGCTCGCCGAGCCCGCGGATCCAGTCGAGCAGCGGCCGGTAGAACCCGTCCACGTCGACGATCACCATCGGCTTGGCGTGCAGGGCCAGGGTGGCGGTGGTCCAGACCTCGAACAGCTCGTCGAGCGTCCCGAGTCCGCCGGGCAGCGCGACGAACGCGTCGGACTTCTCGTCCATCAGCGTCTTGCGGCTGGCCAGGCTGTCGGTGACCAGCAGCTCGTCGGAGTCCAGGTCGGCGACCTCCAGGTCGACCAGGGACTGCGGGATGACGCCGACGGTGCGACCGCCGGCCGCCCGCGCGCCCTGCACCACGGCGCCCATCATCCCGACGCAGCCGCCGCCGCTGACCAGCGTGTGGCCGCGCCGGGCCAACTCCTCACCGGTCTCGGTGGCGAGCGCCAGCCAGCGGGCGTCGAGGGTACGGGAGGACGCGCAGAAGACACAGACGTTGGCCACGGGTCAGCTCCGTCCCGCCGGGCCCTCGGGGGCGGCCTCGGCGGCGGCGCGCTGGTCGGCGGCCACCCGGGCGACCGCCTCCTCGCGGACCGCCTCCTGCTCGGCGGAGAGCACGGCCTCGGCCTCCACGATGTGCCGGACCGCCTCGTTGACGTCGTCGGTGAGACGGATCAGGTCGAGGTCGGCCGGGCCGATCTTGCCCTCGGCGGCCATGGTGCCGCGCAGCCAGTCGAGCAGCCCACGCCAGTAGTCGGTGCCCATGAGCACGACCGGGAAGCGGGTCACCTTGCCGGTCTGCACCAGGGTGAGCGCCTCGAACAGCTCGTCCAGGGTGCCGAAGCCGCCGGGCAGCACCACGAACGCCTGGGCGTACTTGACGAACATGGTCTTGCGGGCGAAGAAGTAGCGGAAGTCGATGGCCAGGTCGACCCAGTCGTTGAGGCCCTGCTCGAACGGCAGCTCGATGCCGAGCCCGACGGAGAGGCCGCCGGCCTCACCGGCGCCCCGGTTGGCGGCCTCCATCACGCCGGGGCCGCCGCCGGTGATCACCGCATAGCCGGCCCGGGCGAGGGCACCACCCAGTTCCTCGGCCATCCGGCACTCCACGCTGTCCGGCTTGCTGCGGGCGGAGCCGAAGACGCTCACCGCCGGGGGCAGGTCGGCGAGGGTGTCGAAGCCCTCGACGAACTCGGAGAGGATGCGCAGCGCGCGCCAGGCGTCCTTGGTCTTCCAGTCGCTGCGTCCCCGGGAGTCGAGCAGCCGCTGATCCGCCGTACTCGTCGGAATCGCCCGGTTGCGCAGCGTCACCGCGCCGCGGTGCCGTTCTCCCTGGCTCCGCTCCCCCCGCCGGCCGTCCCCGGCCGTCATTCCCCTGCTCTCGCCCATGGGGTCA
Organism: Micromonospora sp. CPCC 205554; assembly: GCF_036902745.1. Classification (NCBI taxonomy): domain Bacteria; kingdom Bacillati; phylum Actinomycetota; class Actinomycetes; order Micromonosporales; family Micromonosporaceae; genus Micromonospora; species Micromonospora sp. CPCC 205554. Next base: position 191,103 of record NZ_JBAKHP010000010.1, read on the forward strand.
CCGTAGTAGAGCGGCTCCGGCCCGGCGCGAAGGCCCGGGAGCCGGAGAAATCTTTGGGATCCGGGCAACTAATTCGGTCGCACGTACGTCTTACTATTCACATACCCGGTATACCCCGGGCGACGCGCCTTCGGGGGAGGAGCCAGCGTTGATCAGTAACAGCGAGATGATCCGGATCCGCCGTCAGATGCAGCGGCGGATCCGTGACGTGGTGGCCGAGCGCCGCCGCGCCCGGATGATGGAGACCCATCGGTCCGACCTGACCGGCGAGACCGGCGAGGCGGACGCACCCCTGACGACGACCGTCTGACGGTCACGGGGCCCGCGAGGCGGGCGCGGGCCCCGTGATCGCGGCGCGTCAGGCCGGGGCCAGCCAGCGGTGCAGCGTCGCCGCGCCGTCCCGGATCTTGGTCAGTTCGACGTGCTCGTCCTTGTGGTGCGCCAGGTTCGGGTCGCCGGGGCCGAAGTTCAGCGCCGGGATGCCCATGGCCGCGAACCGCGCCACGTCCGTCCAGCCCAGCTTGCCGATCGGCGCGGCGCCGACCGCCGCCAGGAACTCCTGCGCCGCCGCGCTCTCCAGTCCGGGCGGCGCACCGGCCGCCGCGTCGGTGACCTCCAGGTCGAAGCCGGCGAAGACCTCGCGCAGGTGCGCCTCGGCGCCGGCCGGGTCGCGGTCCGGGGCGTACCGGTAGTTGATCTCGATCTCGCAGCGGTCGGGGATGACGTTGCCGGCGACCCCGCCGGTGATCCGCACCGCGTTGAGGCCCTCGCGGTAGTCGCAGCCCTCGATCGTCACCCGGCGGGCCTCGTACGTGGTCAGCCGCCGCAGCACCTCGCTCGCGCCGTGGATGGCGTTCACCCCGTGCCAGGAACGCGCCGCGTGGGCCCGCTCGCCGTGCGTGGTCACCACCGCACGCATGGTGCCCTGGCAGCCCGCCTCGACGATCCCGTACGTCGGCTCCAGCAGCACCGCGAAGTCGGCCTCCAGCCACTCCGGGTGGCTCTCCGCGACCAGGGTGAGGCCGTTGTACCTCGACTCGATCTCCTCGGCCTCGTAGAAGAAGTACGTGACGTCGTAACGCGGGTCGGGCAGCGTCACCGCCAGGTGCAGCGCGAAGGCCACCCCGGACTTCATGTCGGACGTGCCGCAGCCGTACATCAGGTCGCCGCGCATGGTCGAGGGGAAGTTGCCGTTGAGCGGGACGGTGTCCAGGTGGCCGGCGAGCACCACGCGCTGCGCCCGGCCCAGGTCGGTACGGGCCATGACGGTGTTCGAGTGCCGGTAGGTGGTCAGGTGCGGCACACCGCGCAGCACCTCCTCGACGCAGTCGGCGATCGCCTTCTCGTTGAGGGACACCGACTCGATGTCGACCAGGGCGCGGGTGAGCGCCACCGGATCGGCCAGGACCTCGGGGGTCAACGGGTTCTGCATGTCTCGCACGGTACCGTCATCCTCGGTGGGCGCGAGGGACACGTGCCGCGTCCCCGGCCGCGAGCAGCGGCGGACGCCGCCGCCGGAGCAGAGAGGTGACACAGTGACGTCCGCACCATCCGCCTGGGGCATCGGCCTGGCCACCGTCACCGCACAGGACCAGGTGCTCGACACCTGGTACCCGACCGGCAAGCTGGGTCTGGGCGAGCTGCCGCTGGTGCCCGGCGAGGACCGGGCCGACGTGCTCGACCTGCCTCCGGGCGCGATCGGCGAGCGGGCGCTGCCCGGGTTGCGCACGGTCGAGGTGACCACTGTGATCGGCTCGCTGGACGACCCGATCAAGGACGCCGCCGACGCGTACCTGCGGTTGCACCTGCTCTCCCACCGCCTGGTGCGGCCCAACGAGCTGAACCTCGACGGCATCTTCGGGAAGCTGGCGAACGTGGCCTGGACGTCGGCCGGGCCGTGCCCGCCGGAGCGCGTGGACGAGCTGCGCGTCATCGAGCGGGCGGCCGGCCGTCACCTGGCCGTCTACGGGGTGGACAAGTTCCCCCGGATGACCGACTACGTGGTGCCGTCGGGGGTGCGGATCGCCGACGCGGACCGGGTCCGGCTCGGTGCGCACCTGGCCGCCGGCACCACCGTGATGCACGAGGGCTTCTGCAACTTCAACGCCGGCACGCTGGGCACCTCGATGGTCGAGGGCCGCATCGTGCAGGGCGTGGTGGTCGGCGACGGCTCCGACGTCGGCGCGGGCGCCTCGATCATGGGCACGCTCTCCGGTGGCGGCACCGACAAGGTGCGCATCGGCGAGCGCAGCCTGGTCGGCGCGAACGCCGGCATCGGCATCTCGCTCGGCGACGACTGCGTGGTGGAGGCCGGCTGCTACGTCACCGCCGGTTCCAAGGTCACGCTGCCGGACGGCCGGGTGGTCAAGGCCCGCGAGCTGTCCGGCGTCGACGGGCTGCTGTTCTGGCGCAACTCGGTGACCGGCGCGCTGGAGGCGAAGCCCCGCACCGGCCAGGGCATCACGCTCAACGCCGCGCTGCACGCCAACGACTGAGCCGTACCCCCGTCCGGGTCCGCGCTCACCGCGCGGACCCGGACGGCCGGCTCACCGCAGGCGGTACGCCTGGATGATCCGCTGGGTCACGGTGTTGCCGGCGTCGTCACGTGCGGTGGCCCGCAGCGACGCGTACCCCGGGCCGGCCGGGTGCCGGACGGTGGCCGTCCACGCCCCGCCCTGCTTCTTCAGCGCCGCCTTCCGCCAGGTCTTCCCGCCGTCGTACGAGACGTCGACGGTGAGCGCCACGACCCGGCCGGACGGCGCGCCGGGCTGACGCTGCACCGTCACCGGCACGGTGAACGTCCGGCCCGCCGGGGCGGAGCTGTCCACCGCCAGCGGCGGGGTGAACCGGACCGCCATGGCGGGGAGCCGGGCGGGCACGTCACCCGGCACCCGCTTGGAGCGGAACGTCCAGCTCGCCGAGACCTCGGTGCTCAGGTCGGTGAAGCCGCGCGTCGCAGTGGTCTCCAACCGGTAGTTCGCCGTTCCCGGCGGCAGCGTGAACTCGCCGTACCCCGGGTAGGGCGACTCGGCGAACAGCTTGCCGTTGCGGTAGAGCCGCGTCTGCTCGGTGTCGTTCAGCGAGCCGCCCGGGTGCCCGGCCGCGTCGCTGTGCACCGGCAGCGAGACCACGAGGGTGTCGCCGGTACGGGTGATGCCCTGCTCCGGCCACCGCGGCTGCGGGAACGACGGGCCGAACGGGGCCTTGTTCCACTCGTCGCGGTAGGTGTGCCCGGCCCGGTAACGGGTCGGCCCGGACTCCAGCGCCGCCCGCGGCTGCAACCAGCCGTCCTCGTCCCGCTCACCGAAGGCCAGTTCGGTGCTCCAGCGGGTCCGGTTGGTGGTGAGGTGGTCGATCCGCTTGCCGGGCACTTGTACGGGCAGAATGACCGCCGAGCCGCCCATGTTGTAGTCGGGCTCCGCGTACACGACCAGTTCGTTGTCCATCCCGGTGTAGCCGGCGGCGAACCGGTTGGCGACGGTGGCCAGGTCGGCGGGCCGGTAGTTCCGGACGAAGCCGGTCGGGAGGCGGCCCGGGAACAGCTCGTTCAGTCCGTAGAAGTACGGGCTGCGCTCGGGCGCGGTCGGCTCGGCCCACTGGCTGGCGAGCGAACCGACGAACACCTTGTCGGAGACGTTGCGGCCGACCTGGGCCGAGTAGAGGCCCTCGAACCGGTCGGTCCAGAGCCCGAAACTGGCGTAGTAGTCGTCGAATCCCCAGGCCGCGGTGAGGTCGATCAGCAGTGGTGCCGCGCCGCGCTGCGGCACCGTGGTGCGGACCGGCTTCGCCCGCCGGGCGTCCAGTGCCAGCCGCTGGTTGCCGGCGACCACCAGCTCCGGCCGAGCGAGGAAGGAGACCTCGGACCAGCCCTGGTCGCCGTCGACGAAGATCAGGCTCTGCACGCCGTACCGGCCCTTGGGCACCCGGATCCTGGCCTCGCCGTCGGCGTCGTACACGTCGCGGTAGCTGCCGTCGTCGAGCCCGAGCAGGCTCGTGTAGTAGCCGTCGGTCAGGGCGCCGGAGCGGTTGCGGTGCGTCACGGTCAGGTCGTAGCTCTCCACCTCGCGGTCGACCGCGAGCGGGGTCACCGCCACCGCGTCGCCGGCGCGGGCGAGCAGGCGACCCGTCCAGTAGCCGTCGGCGCCGCCGAGCCGGGTGTCCACCACGACCGTCACCTGGGCGGTGCCGCCCGCCGGGACGGTCAGCCGGGAGGTGCTGAGGGTGAGCATGCCGGCCGGTGCGGTCCGACCGCCCGGCCCGGTGAACCCGGTGCTCAGGTCCAGCGTGAGCGGGGCGTTCCCGCCGTTGCGGTAGGTGACCGTCCGGCTGATCGGCTGGTCGTCGGTGTGCGGCCAGGTCGCCACGCCGAACGAGAGGGACGCCGGTTCGCTCGTCACCTGCTGGGTGATCGCGCGGGCGAGGTCGACCCGGCCGGCGCCCTGCTGGAACGCGGTCTGCTCCGGGTGCGGCTTCGCCGAGGCCATCAGCGTCGCCTTGTAGCGGCCGGGCGTCCAGCCGGGGTGCTGCTGGGCGAGCAGCGCGACCGCGCCGGCCACGTGCGGGGTCGCCATCGACGTGCCGGACAGCGAGGCGTACCGGTCCCCCACCGGGTCGCCGATCTGGCCGTTCGCGGCCCGTGCGGCCACGATCTCCACGCCGGGGGCGGTGATGTCGGGCTTGATCGCCCCGTCGCCGACGCGGGGACCGCGGCTGGAGAAGTCGGCGAGCGCGTCGTCCCGGTCCACGGCGCCGACCGCGAGCGCGGCGTCGGCGGTGGCCGGCGAGCCGACCGAGCCGTCGGCGCCGTCGTTGCCGGCGGCGATCACGAAAAGCGTCCCGTGCTGCTCGGTGAGCGTCCCGACCGCCTCCTCCAGCGGGTCCACCTCCGGGGAGTCGCCGCCGCTGAGGCTCATGTTGACCACGGTGGCGTGCTGCTCGGCCGCGGCCCACTGCATGCCGGCCAGAATGGCCGACTCGGTGCAGCCGTAGACCTCGCAGACCTTCCCGGACAGCAGCGTGGCGTCCGGCGCCACGCCCCGGTACTTCCCGCCGGAGGCGGCGCCGCTGCCGGCGATGGTGGAGGCCACGTGCGTGCCGTGCCCGACGATGTCGTCCGGGTTCGCCTCCTCGGTGAAGTTGCGCGACTCGGCGACCTTGCCGGCCAGGTCCGGGTGGGTGAGGTCGACGCCGGTGTCGAGCACCGCGACCCGCACGCCCTTACCGGTGTAACCGGCGGCCCAGGCGGTCGGGGCGCCGATCTGCGGCACGCTGTGGTCGAGCGTCACCCGCCGCCGGCCGTCGAGCCAGATCCGGTCGACACCCCCCGCCGCGTCGAGCCGTGCGCCGGAGCGGTCCGCGCTCACCGCCTTCCAGAGCGCGCCGGTGTCGCCCTTGTCGGCGACGACAGCTGCGCCGTCGATCGCCGGCAGGTCGCGGATCACCCGGGCGCCGGCGAGCGGGTCCGCCGTCCGCCGGGCCACCCCCGGCCGGTACGTCACGAGCAGCGGCACGGTGGCGCGGCGCGCGTCGTCGTACCCGGCCTCGATCAGCCCGGTCACGTCGAACAGCCGCCGGTCGAGCTTGCCCGCGCGCACCAGCGGGAGCGCGTCCTGCGGCAGCACGGTGAGCCGGTCGCGCTCCCGTCCGACCACGAACTGGATGCCGGCGCGGCCCGCGCCGGGGCGTACCGCCGCACGGCCGCCGGGAGCGACGCTGACCCGGTCGCCGGTGATCAGGGTGACGGTGACCGGGCCGGCACCGGGCTGGGCGGACGGCCCGGTACGGGCGGACGGGCCGGTCGGGGCCGTGGGCGCGGCGGCCAGCGCGGGCACCGGCAGGCCGAGCGCCAGCGCCAGGCCGAGGCCGAGCGCCGTCAGCTTTCTGCGGTTCCGGAGCAACCTTTCCTCCTTCGTCGGACGTTTCATCGATGAGAGACACATCGACGCGGGTATCAGAATTGCATACCGCGTATGCAACAGGAAGTCGCCGATCCGACGGAACCGCCACCCCGCTCCCGGGTCGGCCGGGACGATCGAGCGATGACCTCCATGAAGGACCGGATGCTGGCCGGCGAGCAGTACATCGCCGACGACCCCGCGATCATCGCCGACCTGGAGCGCGCGGCCCGGCTCGGCGAACGCTTCAACCGCAGCTCCGCCGACGACCCGCCGGGCCGCCTCGCCGCGCTGCGCGAGCTGCTCGGCTCACTCGGCGAGGACGCCTGGGTCCGGCCACCGCTGTACTGCGACTACGGACACCGGACGCACATCGGCCCGCGCACCTTCGTCAACTTCAACGCGGTCTTCCTCGACGTCGCCCGTATCACCATCGGCGCGGACGTCCAGATCGGACCGAACGTGCAGCTGCTCACCGCCACCCACCCGGTGGAGCCGGAGGCACGGCGGGCGAAGTGGGAGTCGGCCCTGCCAATCACCATCGGTGACAACGCCTGGCTCGGCGGGGGCGTGATCGTGCTGGCCGGAGTGACCATCGGAGAGAACACGGTGGTCGGCGCCGGCGCGGTGGTCACCCGCGATCTGCCGGCGAACGTGGTGGCGGTGGGTAACCCCGCTCGCCCGATCAGGAGCCTGGCCCAACCGTCCTGAGCTGCGGGAACAACCGTTCCAGCGGATGCGGATTCCCGACCCGTCGCGCACTCTGGGTAGTAGAGCGTTTACCAGGAGGCACAATGGAACGGGTCCTCGAACTGCGGGTGCACGGGGTCTCAAACACCCCGCCGGATCAGCTGCTCGGCCTGACCGCCGGCGCCAACGGTGACGGTGCGCAACCAGCACTGGTCGCCGGCGGTCAGGTGACCGGCTTCTACCGGTCCAGCACCGCGGGCCGGGACGACCCGATCACGGTCGAGGCGTACAGCTGGGGGCAGTTGACCTCCGGCGCGCGGACCCGGCGGGACGTGGAACGGGCGCTGTGGACGCTGATGCTCCCTTTCGCGCTGGCGAACGTCGCGCTGCACGCCCGCGCCGGCATCCCGCCCGACCCGGACCAGGAACGCTGGGCCAGCCGGTCCGGCATCACCGCCTGGCTCATCCGCCTGTTCTGCCTGAGCCTGACCTGCACGCTCGTCCTCACCGTGACCGGCGTCGGGGTGGACCTGATCGGCTGGCAGTGCGTGGAGGCGGACTGCCTCGGCCGGCTCCCCGGCCCGTGGGAGTTCCTCGGCGACTCCTGGTGGCGCGAGGACACCCGGGCGCTCGCGCTCGGGCTGCTGCTGCCACTGCTCGTGCTCGCCGCGATCGGACTCGTCGCCTTCCGCACCTACCAGTACGAGGCGCAGATGCCCGCCGACCCGCACCACCATGCGCCGGCCAAGGAGGACGGAGAGCCGGTCGAACGGCCGGACCCGCGTGAGCCCCCGCAGAACCCGCTCCAGGACCCGACGTTCTGGAACGGGGAGGGGCAACTGCGCCGGGCCGCCGTGCTGCACCTGTGCACCGGGGCGGTCAGCGCCGCCGCCGTACCGGTCGTCGCGGTGATGATCATGGACCCGCCGCGCGGTCTGCGGTCCGCCGTCGCCTGGCCCACCGTGGCGCTGCTCGCCACCGTGGTGGTGATCGCCGTGGTGGCGGTCGCCCGGCCCTGGCTGACCCGGCGCCAGGGCGCCACCCCGCTCGGCCGGTGGAGCGCGGCGGTCGCGACGCTCACCACGCTCGGACTGATCGGGGCGTTCGTCCTGCTGCTGCTCCCCGACGGGGCGGCCGGGCAGCCGCTGTCGACGTACCGGCCGCCGGACGGGTGCGCGGCGCAGCCGGACACCGCCGCCTGTCACGCCGACCGGTCCCTTCCCGGCTACGACACCGCTGTCGCCTGGCTCGTCGCGTACCAGGTGCTGTTGCTGCTCGCCATCGCCGCGGCGAACCGCTCCGGCCGCCGGGCGCTGATCGGACCCACCGCCGGGATGCTGCTGCTGCCGCTCGGTGCGGCCTGGATCGAACGCGGCCTGCCCGCGCTGCCGGCCGCGCCGGACGAGCTGCGCACCTGGATGCTCGTCGGCCCGGCCGTCGCGCTGGCCACCGCCGGACTGTTCCTGCCCCGCCTGCGGCCGGCGGTGCCGACCCAGCCGCTCGGCGCGTACACCGATCTCGCCTGGCACGGGTGCGCCCCGGCGGTCATCGCCGGGTTCGGCTGGATGATGGCGGTGGCGTACTGCGCCGGGCTGCTCTACTGGGTCAGCGACCGGCTCGACGCGTCGGCCGAACCGAGCGGCCCGAGCCGGGTCGTGCCGCCGCTGGCCGTGTTCTGGGCCGGGCTGGCCTGCGCGATCGGCCTGGCCGCGTTGATCGGGCTGCTGATCCGGGCGGTCGTCCTGCTGCATCGCCTGCGCCGGGTCGAGTACGCCCGGCTCGCCGCCACACCCGGCCTGTCCGCGCACGACCTGCGGCGCTGCCGCGACGTCAGCACCTACCGGGCGCTGCACCGGCTCGTCGGCGAGCACGCGGTACGGCTGCTGGGCTGCTACGCCGCGTTCTGCGCGATCCTGGTCACGCTCTGCTGCGCCGCCGCGCTGTCCGGCGAACGGCCCAGCCCGCTGTCCCCGTCCGGCTGGCAGACCGCCATCCACTGGACCGCCGAGCGCGGCGACACCGTCCTCGGCTGGCTGCCGGTGGTGATGGCGGCGCTCGGGCTGCTCGTCTACCGCACCGACTCGGTGCGCCGCTCGGTCGGCGTGATCTGGGACGTGTGCACGTTCTGGCCCCGGGCCGCGCATCCGCTCGCGCCGCCCAGCTACGCCGAGCGCGCCGTGCCGGAACTCCAGACCCGGGTGGCGGGGCTGCTGGCGTTGCCGCCGCACCACAGCGACCGGATGGACGGCGTCATCCTCTCCGGGCACAGCCAGGGCACCGTCATCTGCGCCGCGGTGCTGCTGCAACTGCCCCGCCGGTGGCGGCTGCGGACCTGGTTCTTCTCCTACGGCTGCCAGCTCACCCGGCTCTACGGTCGGGTCTTCCCGTCCTACTTCGGGCCGGAACGGCTGCGGGCGCTGGCCGGCGCGCTCACCTGGCCCGGCGGGCACGTGGCCTGGACGAACTTCTGGCGGGACACCGACCCGCTGGGCTGGCAGGTCAGCGCCGGTCAGCGGGACGTGCCGGTGGCCGACCCGGAGGCGCTGCACCCGTCCGGCGGCGAGGTCGCCGACCCGCCCATCCGCAGCCACAGCGGCTACCCGGAGGCGGTGGAGTTCACCCGCGAGCGGGCGGTGGTGGCCCGGCTACTGCGCCGCACCGTGCCGTCACCCCGGCAGCGGACCGGTTGACCGTGCGCCACTACGGCGGCGGGTCGCCCCCGGCGTCACGTCTGCGGCGGGTCGGCCAGGCGTACCACCAGGTCGGCGTGCCCGGCCGTGCCGGCGACCCGCCGGGCGTTCTCCTCGTCGCTGCCGAGCGCCCAGGCGCGGGCCTGCTCGGGCGACTTCCCGTACGCCTCGTGGCGCGCGGTGAGCCGGCGCAGCCGCAGCTCCGCGTCCAGGTCCAGGAACCAGATCTGGTGTACGAGGGTGCGCACCTCCTCCCACGGGTCGTCCCGCAGCAGCAGGTAGTTGCCCTCGGTGACCACCAGGCGCACCTCGGGCGGCACCTCGATCGCCCCGGCGACCGGCTCCTCCAGGTCGCGGCGGAACTCCGGCACCCACACCGACGTCGGTTCCAGCCGGCGCAACCGGCGCAGCACGGAGACGAAACCGTTGACGTCGAACGTGTCCGGCGCGCCCTTGCGTCCGGCCCGGCCGAGCCGTTCCAGCGCCGATCCGGCCAGGTGGAAGCCGTCCATCGGGACCAGCCGGGCGACCGGGCCGAGCGCGGCCACGATCCGTTCCGCCAGGGTGGACTTGCCCGCACCGGGCGCGCCGGCGATGCCGAGCAGCTGACGCGGGCCGGCCTCGGCCAGCGTGCGCGCCCGGGCGACCAGGTCGTCGAGCCCGAGCACCTCCGCGGGCGGCATCAGCCCAGCACCGGCTCGCTGATGGTGAACCGCGCCTCGACCGCCGCCTGCACCGGCTGCGGCGCCGGGTCCAGTTCCAGTTCGCGCTCCGGCTCGCCGGAGCGCGAGTACGCCGCCCCGACCATCATCATCGGCGGGGCGGCGCTCATCCCGGTGTCGGACAGCTCGCGCAACGCGATCACCCGGGCGCCGAGCGCCTCGGCGTACTCCCGGGCCCGGACCAGCGCGTCGGCGATGGCGGCCTGCCGCGCCTCCCGGTAGGCCGGGCTGTCCGGACGCAGCGACCACACCGGCCCGGCCACCTCGACCTGCTCCTGGTCGGCCAGGCGGAGCATCAGCTCGCCGAGCGCGGTGAAGTCGGTGGTCGTGACGGTGGTGCTCACACTCCCCTGGTAGGCCACCACCCGCTCGCCGGAACGCTTCGTCACCGGCCAGACGTGGACCTGGCCGGTCTCCCGGCGCTCCACCGCCGGCTCGGCGGCGTCGAGCAGCGCGCGCACCGCGGCGGCCCGTTCGGCCAGCCGGGTCAGCGTGGTCTCCCGGTCCCGGTCGCGCGCCACCGCCGTCACCGTGAACCGGGCCAGCTCGGGAGCCACCTCCCGGTACGCCTCACCGCGTACCGCCACGACCGGTGCGTCAGCCATGCCGCTCAGCCTAACGGCGGGGTGGCCGGCAGGTGCCCCATGTAGGTGACCGCGCCGGCCGTCTCCCGTACCCCGCTCAGGTGACCGCCCGCCGCGCCCAGCTCCCGCAGGTACGCCAGCTCGCCCGCGTGGTCGGCGGCGGCCGGGAACTCCCGCCGGTGCGTGCTGAACGTACGCGCCCGCAGCGTCGCGCGGACGTCCCGCCCCTCGGCGAACCGGTCCGCCAGCGCACCGGCGTCGCCACCGCGCAGCGCCTCGGTCAGCTCGCTCAGGAACGCGCCGAGCGCGTCCAGTTCGGCGAGGACGCGGTCCCGGTTGCCGAGCAGCATGTTCGCGGTCCGTTCGGGCGGCCCGCCGGCGACACGGGTGCCGTCGGAGAAGCTGCCGGCGGCGAGCGTCAGCACCGCGTCCCGCAACGCCGACCGGTGCACGGTGCCGGCCAGCGCTCCCGCCAGCACGTGCGGTACGTGCGAGGCGAGCGCGGCGGCGCCGTCGTGTTCCGGGGCGGACATCGGCACCACCCGGGCGTGGAAGACGTCCACCAGCAGCACCGCCAGCCGCCGGAACGCGCCCAGGCCGGTCGGCCCCGGGCAGAGCACCCAGGCGGCGCCGTCGAGCAGGTCCGGGCCGGCCGCGGCCGCTCCGGCCCGGTCCGCGCCGGCCATCGGGTGCCCCGGCACGACCCGGTGCCCGAGCCCCTGCACGGTGGCGGCGGTGCTCACCTCGGCCTTGACGCTGCCCACGTCGGTGAGTACGCAGTCGTCGTCGGTCACGGCGGCGACCCGGGCCAGTGTCGCCGGCAGCGTGGGCAGCGGGCCGCAGAGGAACACCACGTCCCGGCCGGTGACCGCCTCCTCGAGCGTGCCGGGCGCGTCGACGCCCCGGTCGCGTACCAGCCGGCGGGCCGCCGGATCGGGATCCCAGCCGGCGACGTCCAGCCCGGCGGCGTGCAGCCGCAGCAGCACCGAACCGCCGATCAGCCCGGTGCCGACCACCGCCGCCCGCGCCAGCCCGCCCGCCACGTCAGGCCTCGGCGAGCCGCCCGGCCACCGCGTCCACGTGCTCGTCGGACTCGGTGAGGGCCGCCCGGACGTGCCGGGCGCCGGCCGGGCCGTAGAAGACACCGGCGGCCACCAGGATGCCCCGGCGGGCCAGCCGGTCCACTGTCTCCCAGCAGTCCTCGTCCCGGGTGAGCCAGAGGTAGAGCCCGGCCTCCGAGTGCTCGACGGCGAAGCCGGCAGCGGTGAACGCCGCGCGCAGCTTCTCCCGCCGGACGCGGTAGCGCTCCCGCTGGGCGTCGGCGTGCTCCTGGTCGCCGAGCGCGGCCACCATCGCGGCCTGCACCGGCGCCGGCACGATCAGACCCGCGTGCTTGCGGATCTTGAGCAGCTCGGCCACCAGCGCCGGGTCACCGGCGACGAACCCGGCCCGGTAGCCGGCCAGGTTGGAGCGCTTGGACAGCGAGTGCACCGCCAGCACGCCGTCGTACGAGCCGCCGCACACCTCGGGCGAGAGCACCGAGACGGGCTCGGCGTCCCAGCCCAGCGGCAGGTAGCACTCGTCGCTGGCGACCACCGCGCCCCGCTCGCGCGCCCACTCGACCACCTTGCGCAGGTGGGCGGCGGGCAGCACCCGGCCGGTCGGGTTACCGGGCGAGTTGACCCAGACCAGGCGGACCCGGGGATCCGGGCCCAGCGCGGTCAGCGAGTCGGTGCGTACCGTCGTCGCGCCGGCCAGCCGGGCCCCGTCCTCGTAGGTCGGGTAGGCCACCGACGGCACCACCACCACGTCACCCGGGCCGAGCCCGAGCAGCGTGGGCAGCCAGGCCACCAGCTCCTTGGAGCCGATCGTCGGCAGCACACCCAGGCCGTCGACACCCGCGCCGCAGGCCCGCGCGACCCACGCCGCGATCGCGTCCCGCAGGGCGGGCGTACCGGCGGTGAGCGGGTAGCCCGGCGCGTTCGACGCGTCGGCCAGGGCCCGGCGGATCAGCTCCGGCACCGGGTCGACCGGCGTGCCCATCGACAGGTTGATGAGACCGCCCGGGTGCGCCGCGGCCGTGGCGGCCGCGGCGTCCAGGGTGTCCCAGGTGAAGTCGGGCAGCCGTGCCGAGACCGGCGAGCGCCGGTTCAGTGGCCCTCGCCGCGCGGCGGCTGCGCGGCGACGAAGGTGGCGTCCTTCTCCACCTTGCCGATCTTCGAGGCGCCCCCGGGCGAGCCCAGGTCCTCGAAGAACTCGTAGTTGGCCCCGGTGTAGTCCTTCCACTGCTCCGGGACGTCGTCCTCGTAGAAGATCGCTTCCACCGGGCAGACCGGCTCACAGGCACCACAGTCGACGCACTCGTCGGGGTGGATGTAGAGCATCCGGTTGCCCTCGTAGATGCAGTCGACCGGGCACTCCTCGATGCATGCCTTGTCGAGCACATCCACGCACGGCTCGGCGATGATGTAGGTCACCGGTCTTCTCCTCCGCAAGACTCGTCGCGATCAACCGCAACGGTAAGAGCCTAGTATCTCGCCGGGGAGGGGGTCGATCGTGCTCCGACAGCAGGACGTGGGACACCGGATCGTGGTCCGCCGGATTGTGGGGATTCGCGAGGGCCGCACGCTGTTCTCCGACGCGCTCGGCGAGCTCGTGGAGCTGAGCGAGACCCACATCACTCTGTCCACCGACGCCGGGCCGCTGCGCGTACCGGTGGCCGAGGTGCACCGGGCAAAGCGGGTGCCACCGGCCCGGCGGCCCACCGCCGCCGCCGTGGTCGCGCTGGAGCTGGCCGCCGACGAGGCGTGGCCCGCGCCGGTACGCGGACGGCTCGGCGACTGGCGGCTGCGCTGGGCCGACGGCTGGACCGGGCGGGCGAACAGCGCGCTACCCGTCGGCGACCCGGACCGCGCGCTGCCCGCCGCGCTGGACGCGGTGCAGCGCTGGTACGCCGAGCGCGGCGGGCCCGCCCTGGTGAACACCCCGCTGCCGCTGGCCGCCCCGGTCGGCGCTGAGCTGGACGCACGCGGCTGGACGTCCCGGCCCCCGGTGCTGGTCCAGACCGTCCCGCTGCGCACCCTGACCGTGCCGCCGCCCGCCGTCCCGATGCCGGCTGCCGTCCCACTGCCGGCTGCCGTTCCGCTGCCGGCGACCGGACCGCTGCCCGCCGACGCCTCGCTTCCGGCTGCCGCCCCCGCCGGTGTGCCGCCGGTGACGCTCGCGGACGCGCCCGCCGACGACTGGCTGGCGATCGCCGCAGGCCGCAAGGGCGGGCTGCCGGACGCCGCCCGGCAGGTGCTCACCGGGACGCCCCGCGTCCGCTTCGCCGAGCTGCGCGAGGACGGCCGGCTGCTCGCGGTCGGGCGGGGCACGGTGACCGGCGGGGGCCGCTGGCTCGGCGTCAGCCTGCTGGAGACGGTGCCGGAAGCGCGCCGCCGAGGGCTCGCCGCCGCTGTCGTCCGCGCTCTGGCCGGCTGGGGCGCCGCCGAGGGCGCCACCCACGCCTTCCTCCAGGTCGAGCAGAGCAACACCGGCGCCGTGGCGCTCTACCGAGGGCTCGGCTTCACCACCCACCACACCTACCTGACCCGGGTCGCCCCGGCGGCCTGAGCGGCACCCCGGTCAGCGCCGGACGATCTTGCGGGGCCGGGTGCGCTTCATCTCGGCGTACCGCTTGAGCTGGCGGGACCGGTAGTCCCGGCCCAGCGCGGTCAGGATCAGGTAGCCGACCAGCACGCCCGCCGCGGTGGCCGCGAGATAGAGCCAGATCTGGGCGAAGAAGAGGCCCGCGCCGCCGCCGAACGGGTTCTCCCCGACCAGCAGCGGACCGGCGAACACGGTGAGCGCCAGCGCGACCGCGACGGCGGCGGCCAGGTCGCCGGCCCAGCGGCCCAGCGGCCGGTCGGCGCCCCACCGGAACGCGGTGCCGGCCAGGATCAGCCCGATGACCAGGAACATGGCGAGCGAGACGCGGCCGGAGGCGGTGTCGTCGTCCGGGAACGCGAGTTTGATGACCAGCCGGGCCACCACGTTCACCCCGAACAACGCGGCCGCCAGCACGCCTACCGCACGCCACCGCTGAGCCATCGCACGCCTCCCGCCGTACCGCCCGCTCCCTCGGCGGGCCTCCTGGCAGGAATGTCTACCACCGCGAGCTGTGCGGCGTCAGCACCTCACCGTGCGTCCGGCGGTGTCACCAGGCGCCGGAAGCCCAGTACCGCGAACGTGACCGCACCGGCCACGATCAACGCGAGGCCGAGCACGTTGTCACCGGCGAGCGCCAGATCGCCCTCGACGGTCCGGAAACCCCCCACCACGATCACCAGGAACCACGGCAGCGCGCCGAGCACAACCGCCCAGCGCGTACCCGTCGACCGGTGGGCGAACCGGCCCAGCAGCACCGTCGTCGCCACCACGGCGACCACCCCGGCGGCCACCAGGCCGATACCGAGAAGCGCCCGCAGCCCGCCGGAGCGGCCCTGCACCGTCTCCCAGGCCCAGGTCGCGAAGATCAGGTCGAGCAGCGCCAGCAGGACGCCGGCCCAGACCGTCACGACGCCGCCGGCCACCCGCAGCGCGCGGTCGAGCATCCGCTCCGCCGGGCTCGGCGTCGCGGCCGTCGGCGGCTGCTCGGGGAGGGTCGACACGGGTACGGCCGGCAGCGTCACCGGAGACCGGCCGCCGCGACCGGGGACCGCTGCGTGCCGTCCAGGGCGATCCCGGCGAACAGGTCGTCCTCCCAGCCGTACGGGCCGGCGCCCGGGCCCTTCTCGCCAACCGCGAGCGTGAAGTACTCCACCCCCATGAACTCGCCGCCGAAGTTGCCGGCGATCGAGTAGAGCCAGGAGTTCGCCGGGATCTGGGTGGCGTGGGCGCGCATCGCCGCCTCCTTGGCGGCGTGCTGGTCGGTGCCGTCGATCCGGGCGGCGATCTCCGCGTCCGGCGTGCCGAACGGCAGGTCGTCGGCGCTCTCGATGCCGGCGAACGGGTTGTCCGAGGACTCGGTGAACGTCTCCAGGCCCGCGTCGAGCACGCTGCGCGGCATGGCCGTCCAGTAGACCTTCGCCGGGGCGATCCCCTCGGCCGCGGCCAGCTCCACCGCCCGCATCGCCACCCGGTGCGCCTGGATGTGGTCGGGGTGGCCGTAGAAGCCGTCGGGGTCGTACGTGACGAGCACCTGGGGGCGGACCTCGCGGATGACCTCCACCAGGTACCCGGCTGCGACGTCCAGGTCGGCCTGCCAGAACGCCCGCGGGTGCTCGTTGGTGGTCAGGCCCATCATCCCGGAGTCGCGGTAGCGGCCCGCGCCGCCGAGGAACCGATGGTCGGTGACGCCGAGCGCGGCGCAGGCGGCGGCCAGCTCCCCGATCCGGTAGCCGCCGAGCTGGTCCGCCTCGGCCGCGCAGAGCTGGGCCAGCGGCGGGACGTGGATCTCGCCCTCCTCGCCCAGCGTGCAGGTGACGAGCGTGACGTGGGCGCCGGTGGCGGCGTAGTGCGCCATCGTCGCGCCGGTGCCGATCGACTCGTCGTCGGGATGCGCGTGGACCAGCAGGAGGCGTCGGTCGGGCAGGGTCGTCACGCCCGTCACTCTAACCGGCGGTCCTGCCCGCTCGACGGTGATGCGTCCGCCCAGGTCGGCCACATCACCACCGGCGCCCGCCTACTCTGCAGGCGTGGACTTTCCCGAGCTGGCCGCCCGTACCCGTCGGTTCAGCCACGGGGCGCCGCGCGCCGTCGCCGTCGCGGGCGACGGCGCCCGGGTGATCTTCCTGCGTTCCGCGGGACCGGAGGACCCGGCCGACGCGCTCTGGCTGCTCGACGTCGACAGCGGCGAGGAACGACTGGTCGCGGACCCGGCGGTGCTGCTGGGCACCGACGCCGAGCCGGCCCGCCTCGCCCCCGGTGAGCGGGCGCTGCGCGAGCGGTTGCGGCTCAGCTCCGGCGGCATCGGCTCGTACGCGCTGGACTCGGCCGGCCGGGTCGCCGCGTTCGCGCTGGCCGGGCGGCTGTTCCGGGCCGACCTGGTGCACGGCGACGTGGTCGAGGTGGCGGCCGTCGGGCCGGTGATCGACCCGCGGCCCGACCCGGCCGGCGAACGGCTGGCGTACGTCACCGACACCGCCGAGGGAGTGCGCCGGGGCCAGTTGCGGGTGGTGGAGCCGGACGGTACGGACAACCTGCTCGCCGGGGAGGACAGCGGCGTCACCTGGGGGCTGGCCGAGCACATCGCGGCCGAGGAGTTCCACCGCTACCGGGGCTACTGGTGGGCGCCGGACGGCCGCAGCGTGCTGGCCGCCCGGGTCGACGAATCCCGCCTGGAACGCTGGTATCTGCACGACCCCGCCGACCCGGCGAGCCCGCCGACGTCGCTCGCGTACCCCGTGGCGGGTGGCCCGAACGCGGAGGTCAGCCTGCACCTGCTCGACCTCGACGGCGGCTGGGTCGACGTGCACTGGGACCGCGAGACCTATCCGTACCTGAGTTCGGTGGACTGGACCGAGGGCGGCCCGTTGATCACCGTGCTGCGCCGCTCGCAGCAGCACGGCCTGGTGCTCGCGGTGGACCCGCGCACCGGAGAGACGCAGGTGCACGCCGAGCTGGCCGATCCGCGCTGGGTGGAGCCGATCCCCGGCACCCCGGCGCACCTGCCCGACGGGCGGGTGCTGGTCGGCGGCGAGCTGGCCCACGACGGGTACGACGCCCGCTGCCTGTTCGCCGACGGCACGCTGCTCACCCCGCCCTCGCTGTACGTGCGGCGAGTGGTCGGGCGGCTGCCGAACGGCCCGAACGCGGCGGCGGACCTGCTGGTGGAGGCGAGCGAGGGCGAGCCGAGCCAGCGCCACCTCTACCGGGTGCGGACCACGATCGGCGGCGGCATGGACGCCCGCCGGATGGGCAGCGACCCGGGCTGGCACACGGCCTCGATCGGCGGGTCCACGCTGGCCGTGGGCATCGCGTCGCTGGAGCACGCCGGGGTCCGCTGGCGGGTGTGGCACGGCGACCGCGAGGTGGGTGAGCTGCGCTCGTTCGCCGCCACCTGCTCGTACGCGCCACGGCCGACGATGGTCCGGGTGACCGACCGGCGGCTGCCCAGCGCGGTGCTCTACCCGGCCGAGCACGTCAAGGGCACCCGGTTGCCGGTGCTGCTGGACGTCTACGGCGGGCCCGGTCACCAGGAGGTGGTGGCGGCCCGCAGTGTCTGGCTGGAACGGCAGTGGTGGGCCGAGCAGGGTTTCGCGGTGGTCACCATCGACAACCGGGGCACCCCGGGCATCGCGCCGTCGTTCGAGAAGGCGATCCACCGCCGGGTCGCGGACGTGATCCTGACCGACCAGGTGGACGCGCTCACCGCGCTGGCCGACAAGCACCCGGATCTGGACCTGGAGCGGGTGGCGGTGCGCGGCTGGTCGTTCGGCGGCTGGCTGGCCGGGCTGGCGGTGCTGCGCCACCCGGAGTTGTTCAAGTGCGCGATCGTGGGCGCGCCGGTCACCGACTGGGCGCTGTACGACACCGCGTACAGCGAGCGCTACCTCGGCATGCCGGACGACGGGATGGACGTCTACGCCCACCACTCGCTGGTCGAGCTGGCCGCCGAGCCGCTCGGCGACCCGGCGCAGGCCCGGCCGATGCTGCTGGTGCACGGCCTGGCCGACGACAACGTGCTGGCCGCGCACACGCTGCGGCTGTCGGCGGCGCTGCTGGCGACGGGCCGCCCGCACGCGGTGCTGCCGCTCACCGGCGCGAGCCACCTGGCCGCCGGCGGGGTGTCCGAGCGGCTGCTCCGGCTGGAGCTGGACTTCCTCCGCCGCTACCTGTGACGGCGAGGGCCCCCGCCGACAGGCGTCGGCAGGGGCCCTCGTCCGGCTGCTACTGCTTGACGTACGCGTTGACGAAGTTCGGGTAGCCGAACACGGAGGAGATGAACACCCCGCCCGCCTTGGACCCGTGCACGTTGTACGCCACGTCCACGTAGAGCGGCACCACCGGCGCGTGCTCCTTCATGATCCGCTCGTCGAGCTTGCCCCACTCCGGGCCCTGCTCGGACGGCGGCAGCGCCAGGATCCGGTCCATCTCGGCGTTGATCGCGTCGTCGTTGAAGTACGACTGGTTGCTGTTGCCCTCGGCCTTGATGGTCCGGCCGTCGTAGAGCACCGGCAGGATCGACGCACCGCTGGGCCAGTCCGCCGCCCAGTTACCGATGTACAGGTCCCAGGGGTTGTTCTTCTTCTTGACCTCGTCCAGCTTCGCGTCGTCCGGGATGTTCCGGACGGTGATCTTGAAGCCGGCGCGCTCCAGGTTGCCCTTGAGCTGGACCGCCTCCGCCTGCTCGGTCGTGTTGTCCGCGACGCCGAGGACCAGCTCGGGCGTCTGGCCGCCGAGCAGCTCCTTGGCCTTCTCCACGTTGCCGTTGGCGCCCGCCGGGTACGCGTCGTACGCCTTGTAGCCGATGGTCGACGGCGGCATCAGCGTGGTGATCGGCTGCGCGACGGTCTGGCCGCCGAGCGCCTTGACCAGGCCCTCGCGGTCGATCGCGTAGTTCAGCGCCTGGCGGATCTTCAGGTCCTTGACCCGCTGGGTGTTGATCACGAGCTGGTTGGCGCTCGGCGTCGGCGACAGCAGCGTGCGGGACTTCAGCGCCGGGTCACCGGCCACCTTCGCCACGAGCGAGGCCGGCACCGCGTTGAACGCCAGCGCGCTCTGGTCGGCGCCGTTGTCGGCGATCACCCGGTTGTTGGCGGCGTCGGCGGTCGGCCCGAAGCTCCACACGAACTGGTCCGGGTACTGGTGCCGCACCGGGTCGGTCTTCGCGTCCCAGTTCGGGTTGCGGTCGAGCGTGAGCTGGACCCCGACCTGGTTCTTGGCGATCTTGTACGGGCCGGACGAGAACGGCTTCTGGTCCAGGTTGACCCCGGTGTCCTTCTCCGGCTTGAGCGGCGCCGTGGTGGGCAGCGAGACCGCGAACGGCAGGTCACAGCGGGGCTTGGCGAACTCGAAGCGCAGCGTCTTGTCGTCCGGTGTGGTCAGGCCCGGCGGCAGCGACGTCTTGTTCTTCTTGAAGTCCCACTTGGTGTCGTACTGCGCGGTGTCGGCCAGCCACTCCTGGATGTAGGTGGGGCCGCCGGTGAGGTCCGGGTCGAAGGAGCGGGCGATGCCGTACGCGATCTCCTTCGAGGTGATCGGGCTGCCGTCCTCGAACTTCACCCCGTCCTTGATGGTGAATTCCCAGACCTTGCAGTCGTTGTTGACGTTCTTGCCCGGCGTCTCGGCCAGGTCACCCACGAGGACCAGGCCACCCTTGCCGTCGTCCTTCCAGGTGGTCAGGTAGCGGGCGAAGAGCGGGTTGGCCATCAGACCGGCGAACGAGTACGTCCGCTGCGGGTCCAGGTGGGAGATGGGGGTCTCCCGGATGATGGTGAACGTCCCGCCCTTGGCCGCACCGTCGATCTCGGCGGCCGGTCCCTGCGAGTCCTTGGGGTCGGTCGCGATGACCCCGGTCTGCTGCCGGTTGCCGTCCACCTTGGTGCCTTCGCCCGTGTTCTCCGAGCAGGCACCGAGTGCCACAACCAGTGCGATGGCGCCGCCAGCGGCGGCCGCTGCGCGTGGTCGCATGTCCTACCTCCTCCACCCGTTCGCCGAGCGCATCCGCCGACGTCCCGAGGATCGTAAAGAAGAAAAACTACGAGTTGGGTAACAGTTGTCGATAAATTTCGTCGCGGTTCAGCCGAGCCGCACCCGCGGGTCGATCACCGCGTAGAGCAGGTCCACCACCACGTTCGCCAGCACCACGAAGACCGCCGCGATCAACACGGTCGCCATGATCGTCGGCAGGTCTCCCGAGCGGACCGCGTCGACAGCGGTACGCCCCATGCCGTTCAAACCGAAGGTCGTCTCGGTGATCACCGTGCCGCCCAGCGCCCCGCCCACGTCCAGACCGGCGATCGTCACCACCGGTGTGATCGCCGCGCGCAGCGCGTGCCGGCCGTACACCTTGCGTTTGGCCAGGCCCTTCGCCCGCGCGGTCCGGACGAAGTCCTCCGACAGCGTCTCCAGCATCTGCGCCCGGGACAGACGGGCGTAGATCGCGGAGAAGAGGAACGCCAGCGCCACCCAGGCCAGCACCAGCCCGCTCGTCCACTTCAACGGGTTGTCGAACAACGATGTGTAGCTCGGCACCGGCAGCAGGCGCAGGTTGTAGACGAAGACGATGAGCAGCACCGCGCCGACGAAGTAGAGCTGCAACGAGGCGCCGGTGAGCGAGAAGCCGATCGCCGCCCGGTCCAGCCAGCTGCCCCGGCGCAGCGCCGAGAGCATGCCCAGGCCGACGCCGAGCAGCAGCCAGAGGATCGCCGCCGGGATGACGATGCTCAGCGTCACCGGCAGCACCCGGGCGATGGTGTCCGAGACCGCCTCGTTCGACACGTACGACCAGCCGAGGCAGGGGGCGTCGCACCGGCCGCCCTGGGCGCTGCCCAGGTCCCGGCCGGTGAAGATGCCCTTCATGTAGCCGGCGTACTGGCTGATCAGCGGATCACGCAGGCCCAGTTCCTGGCGGACCCGCTCCAGTCGCTCCGGGTTGCAGTTCTTCGGGCACATGCCGGTGACCGGGTCGCGGGGCAGCGCGAAGAACATCAGGAAGCTGAGCACGCTCACCGCGAACAGCGTGAGCGCGGCGGACAGCAGCCGGCGGATGAGGAATCGCGTCATGGGCCGGCCTCCTACCGGGACGACTTCGGGTCGAGCGCGTCGCGCAGCGCGTCACCGAAGAGGTTGAAGGCGAACACGAGCGCGAAGATGGTGATGCCCGGGAAGAAGACGTACGCCGGGTCGGTCTGCAGGTAGTCGAGGCTGCGGTAGATCATGCGGCCGAAGCTCGGGGTCTCGTCGGTGAGCCCGACGCCGATGAACGACAACGCTGCCTCGCTGGTGATGTACTGCGGCACGGCGAGCGAGAAGGCGACCAGGATCGGCGCCCAGGCGTTCGGCAGCAACTGCCGGAACAGCATGTGCCCGAGGCCCGCGCCGCTGGCCCGCGCCGCCTCCACGAACTCGCGTTCGCGCAGGGCGATGATCTGGCCCCGGACCAGCCGGGCCGTACCGGTCCAGCCGAACAGGGCGAAGATCGCGATGAGCACACCGATCTGGAAGTACGCCGGCACGGCCTCGCGCTGCCCGTAGAAGCGCAGCGCGACGGTCGGCATCAGGGCCAGCGCGATGATCAGGAACGGCATGGCCAGGGTCAGGTCGGTGATCCAGTTGATCACCGTGTCCAGCCAGCCGCCCAGGTAGCCGGCGAGCGTTCCCAGCGTCACGCCGATCATCGCGGTCAGCACGGCCGCCGCGAACGCGATGAACAGCGACGTCCGCAGCCCGTGCACCATCCGGATGAAGATGTCCCGGCCGAGACCGGGTTCCAGCCCGAACCAGTGCTCCCCGGTCACGCCCCCGGCGTAACCCAGCGGCATGCCGTAGCCGTCGAGGCGGTTCTGGAACTGCTCCTTCGGGCCCACCCCGTACAGCGCCTCGATGAGCGGCACTGCGAGCGCGACGAGCACGAAGAACGCCAGCAGGCCGCCGCTGATCAGCGCGGTGCGGTCCCGCTTGAGCCGCGCGAGGGCGAGCTGGCCGGGTGACCGGCCGACGAACTCCTTCTTGCCGCTCTCGCCGCCCTCACCGGGCGACTCGATCTCGGCGAGCGCGACGCCCTCGACCGGCGACAGGCTCATTGGGACACCTCCACGGGTTCGCCGGTCGGCACGCCGACCGGTCCGCTCTCCGGGTAGTGGCAGGCGGCGAGCTGCCGGCCGTCGTCCCGCGTGGTCAGCGCCGGTTCCTCCGTGGCGCAGTGGTCGGTGGCCTTCCAGCAGCGGGTGCGGAAGCGGCAGCCCGACGGCGGGTTG